>NZ_WIWL01000066.1:0-964 GCF_009600105.1 Pseudomonas sp. FSL R10-0056 | reverse complement strand
GGCTTATAGGGCTCAAAGGCAGGGCTGGCCTGACTATCGTCAGTGGCTCGATGCGTGCCTGACCCGTGCACAGATGATCAATCTGCAGTTCACCAGCCCGCTACCGTTGAGCGAAATCCGTGCAACGGCAACAAGCGTTGCAAAGTGGACAAGCAAGCGGATGAATCAGGGTGATTTTGAGTATTACGTTGAAAGCACGCACACCTCTGAAATTCAGTCATACCGTGGCAAGCTGAAAGGCAAGACCACCAGAGAACAAGGCATCGAGCTTTTGCAGGCTGGAAAGTCGATTCAGGAAGTTATGGCAATCACTGGTGCCAGCCAAGCCACCGTATACCGCTGGACCAAAAGGTAAGGTCAGGAAGTGGAAACCCTGCCCAGATAACGGCACCCCTACGGGGCTATTATCTGATATAGGCTTTGAGAAAATCCCCTTCGGGAGCGTGAAACGAAAGGGGATTCCCCTTTTCGTATAATCCCCTAAAACGTGCCTCCAACCCTCGACCTGCTACGCCAACAAGTTGGCTTGGTCTCGGGTTATCTGTGTAAGCAATCGCCTCCTAACCCTGTCAGAGAATGCCCAATCCGGGGCTATTATCTGATATAGGCTTTTACAATTTCCCCACGTCGAAGCCGGTCAAAATGGTTGACCGAAGGTCGAGCATTTTGAGGGGCTGGGCTTTTGATTTGAGCGGGTCTCGGGTCGCAGACATGAGCAAGAGAGGAAGCCAGCCCGAAGGGCAAGGCGTCAACCCGTAGGGTTGTCCTATCTTGAATTGAAAACTTAATTACACCATAAACTTGATATTTACTTTTAATATGTTATGTCTATATGTATAAACATATGAGACTTAGATGACAATAAAAAATTGGTTTGTAAGAAGTGAGCGAGTATAAGATAAGCATAACGGCATAATACGCTATGGTAAATATTTGGTAGATGAAAGTCATCCTAACCATAAAC
>NZ_WIWL01000065.1:0-1095 GCF_009600105.1 Pseudomonas sp. FSL R10-0056 | reverse complement strand
TCCAGGTCCTGGGCCAAGCGCGCGCGCGCCAGTGCCTGGGCCAGGGGTTGGCTCAAAGCCATCAGTAGCCGACGACGCTGGCCAGTTAGTGAATGGCCCTGCCTGGTGCACACGCCGAGCAAGGCCAATGGCCCCTCCTCGGCGCTGATCGGCCACCACCACCAACGGCCCATCGGCAAAGTGCCCGTACCCTTGCCTGCAGGCTGGTCGTGGGCCCAGGCCCAGTCAGCAGCGGCGCGCTCCGCTTCGCAGAACTGTAACGGCCCGCCGCTTTCAACGTCCCAGCCGCCATTGCCATCGCGATTGAGCAGGCATATGTCCAGCTCTTTCCAGCCGCTCAAATGCTGCCCGGCAGCATTGACCACAGCCTTGCGGTCGGTCGCGGCGGTAAGCTTGCGTGACAGGTCGAGAAGCTCGGTGGTTTCGTGCTGAGTGTCGCGCAAGGCCTGCAACTGCCGGCGCTGGCGAGCCGCCAGTTTGCCAGTGAGCGCCGCCATCAACAGAAAGAACAACAACGTCAGCACATCTTCTTCGCGCTGGATGCTGAACGAGAAATTGGGCGGAATAAAGAGGAAGTCATAGGCCAGAAATGACAGCGCCGCACAGGCCAATGCTGGCCCCAGGCTGCTGCGCACGGCCACCAGCAGCACGGCAGCCAGAAACACCAGGGAGATATTGGGCAGCGCCAGTACGCTGGATACTCCCCAGGCCAGGGCACTGGCCAGTAGCGTGGCAAGCAGCGCCAGGCCGTAGTCGAACCACACCAGTGAGTGTTCCGGGCGGTTGGTGACAGGTACAGGGGACTGCTCGTTGTCGAGCACGTTGATTTCCAGGCCATGGGCGTCACGCAACAAGCGCGCCGCCAGTCCGCCGCCAAACAGGCGACGGCGCCAGGTCAACCGCGATTGACCCACCAGCAGCAAGCTGGCACGGCGTTCGCCGGCATGCTGGATCAGGGTTTTGGCCACTTCACCGGCACGCAGCAACACCACCTCGCCACCCAAGCGCTCAGCCAGTTGCTGGGCGCTTTGCAGGCGCAGGCGTGATTGCTCGTCGCCTGCCCGGCCGTTGTCCACATGCACCAGGCTCCAGGGC
>NZ_WIWL01000064.1:0-1116 GCF_009600105.1 Pseudomonas sp. FSL R10-0056 | reverse complement strand
AGAGTTCGTTGCCTTAGCACGGCAACCCGGTAGCAATAAACGAGAACTGTGTCGACGGTTTGGCATCAGCCCGCAAACGGCCTACAAGTGGCTTAACCGTTACGAGGCGCACGGTCAGTCGGGACTGCAAGAGAAGTCCCGCAAACCGGCTACCAGCCCCAAGCTGACCTCTGCAGTTTTGGAGGCGCAAGTCTTAGCCCTCAGGCAAGAACATCCAGCCTGGGGTGGGCGCACAATCAGCACCCTCTTGAAAAAGCAGATCGCTCCCAGCACCGTGACCAATGTCCTGCACAGGCACGGACTGATTCAGCCTGCTCCGAATGAGCAAGAGGCCAAGCTGAGATTTGAACACGATGCGCCCAACGATCTGTGGCAAATGGATTTCAAAGGGCACTTCTCAACGCAAGAAGGCCGATGCCATCCCCTGACGCTGTTGGACGATCACTCGCGATTCAATTTAGCTATTCAGGCTTGTGATAACGAGCGTGGAGCTACGGTGAAGGACAAGCTGGTTGAGGTATTCCAGCGCTTCGGATTACCCGCTCGTATCAATGTTGATAACGGCCCGCCATGGGGCTCACCGCGTAATCCAGGTGAAATCACCGAGCTGAGTATCTGGCTGATTCGTTTGGGAATTCGGATCAGCTACAGCCGCCCTTACCACCCTCAAACCAATGGAAAGATCGAGCGCTTCCACCGCTCTCTCAAGGCCGAAGTGCTTGATGGGCGTCAATTTTCCACGATCCAGGAGGCTCAATCCGCGTTCGATCGATGGCGGGAGGTTTATAACCTACAACGACCTCATCAAGCGTTGAACTACCAAGTGCCGATGGACCGATATCGCTCCAGCCCTTGGGCTTATCCGCAGCAGTTATCGGAGTTTGAGTACGGGCCGGACGATGTGTTGGCCAAGGTTTATCACAGCCGATTTCGCTTTCAGAAACGCTATTTCAGCATCGCCAAGGGCTTGGTTGGGCAGCACATCGCAATACGGCCCAACCCTGAAAGAGATGGACTCTTTGACGTCTACTTCTGCCATCACTTTCTAAGAACGTTCGACGTGAGCAAACCTGACTACGGGGCATAATGTGTCCACCATGTCCCCGCACGTGTGTC
>NZ_WIWL01000062.1:0-1171 GCF_009600105.1 Pseudomonas sp. FSL R10-0056 | reverse complement strand
TAGGGAATCTCCGAACAAGCCTTCAGTTATGCGAGAATCCCCGTAACACCTGATCCGAGCCGCCCATGAGCCAGATGAGCTTTTCCGACTTTGAGTACGCCGGCAAGCGCAAGCAAACCCGCCGAGAGCGCTTCCTCGCCGAAATGGATCAGGTGGTGCCCTGGGCAGGCCTGCTGGAGCTGATCGAACCGTTCTACCCCAAGGCCGGCGGCGGTAGAAAACCCTATCCTCTGGAAACCATGCTGCGCATCCATCTGTTGCAGAACTGGTTCTCCCTGAGCGACCCGGCCATGGAAGAAGCGCTCTACGAAATCACGCCCATGCGCCAGTTCGCACGCCTGACGCTGAGCGCGCCAATCCCCGAAGACACCACGATCATGAACTTCCGGCACTTGCTGGAGAAGCATCAGCTCGCACCGGCAATCCTTGCGGTCATCAATGGTTATCTGCAGGAAAAAGGCCTGTCGCTGCGCCAAGGCACCATCGTCGATGCCACCATTATTCATGCCCCCAGCTCGACCAAGAATAAAGAAGGCAAGCGTGATCCCGAGATGCACCAGACCAAGAAAGGCGGTCAGTATTTCTTCGGGATGAAGGCGCACATCGGTGCCGATGTCGAGTCCGGCCTGGTGCATCACGTCCATGGCACCGCTGCCAATGTGGCCGATGTCACGCAGGTGGCTGAACTGCTGCATGGCGAAGAAAACGCCGTGTATGCAGATGCCGGTTACACCGGTGTCGAAAGGCGCGAAGAGCATGAAAATCGGGGGGTGATCTGGCAGATTGCAGCGCGTCGCAGCACCTATTCCAAGCTGAACCAGCGCAGCGTACTGTACAAAGCCAAGCGCAAGATCGAGTTCTGCAAGGCTCAGACACGGGCCAAGGTCGAGCATCCGTTTCGCGTGATCAAGCGGCAGTTTGGTTACGTGAAAGTACGTTTTCGTGGGCTGATGAAAAACACGGCTCAGTTGACCACGCTGTTCGCCCTGGCAAACCTGTGGAGGGTTCGAAAACAGCTCATGGGTATGGGTGAGGTTCGCGTTTAACACGGAGAACCGGTCGAAAAAGCTCTCCGTACATGATTTTTCGGTCACTTTTCGTCCAATGACGCTGTAGGTGCCTGGAAAATTGCAACTTGCCGCGGCTGCACGACAAGTTGATCGGAGCATCC
>NZ_WIWL01000061.1:0-1193 GCF_009600105.1 Pseudomonas sp. FSL R10-0056 | reverse complement strand
GGAAATCCTGAAAAAGACTTCCTGATTTGGCAAAATCCCCGGACACCAATCGCCGAGCTTTTCAATGAAGCAAATGACCTTCGCCGATGCCGAGTACGCCGGTAAGCGCAAGCAGACCCGCAAGGAATTGTTCCTGATCGAGATGGATCGGGTCGTACCCTGGAAGGGTTTGATTGCCCTGATCGAACCTCATTACCCGAAGGGCGAAGGGGGCCGTCCGGCCTATCCTTTGATGGCGATGCTGCGGGTTCATCTCATGCAGAACTGGTTCGGTTACAGCGATCCTGCGATGGAAGAAGCGCTGTACGAGACGACGATCTTGCGCCAGTTTTCCGGTCTGAGCCTGGAGCGGATCCCAGATGAAACTACCATCCTCAACTTCCGTCGCCTGCTGGAAAAGCACGAGTTGGCCGCCGGTATTCTCGGCGTGATCAATGGCTATCTGGGCGACCGTGGCTTGTCGCTGCGACAAGGCACCATCGTCGATGCCACGCTGATTCATGCGCCCAGTTCGACCAAGAACAAGGACGGCAAACGCGACCCTGAGATGCATCAAACCAAGAAAGGTAACCAGTATTACTTCGGTGCCAAAGCTCACATTGGTGTCGACGATGAGTCAGGGCTGGTGCACAGCGTGGTGGTCACTGCGGCCAACGTCGCGGACATAACCCAAGTCGACAAACTGCTACACGGTGCTGAGAACGTGGTCTGCGCCGATGCAGGCTATACCGGTGTCGAGAAGCGCGAAGAGCATGCGGGACGCCACGTCATCTGGCAGATTGCAGCCCGGCGCAGTACCTACAAAAAACACGGTAAACGCAGCGCGCTGTACAAAGCGATGCGCAAGATCGAGAAAGCCAAGGCCCAGGTTCGCGCCAAGGTTGAGCATCCATTTCGAGTGATCAAGCGTCAGTTTGGTTATACGAAAGTGCGTTTCCGAGGCTTGGTGAAAAACACTGCTCAGATGGTGACGCTGTTCGCCCTGTCGAACCTTTGGATGGCGCGTCGATATTTGCTCTCCAGCGCAGGAGAGGTGCGTCCGTAATGAGGGAAATAGCTGCTGCGAGGAGCGTTCAGCGGAAAAAATGGATGGAATAGGCGGCAGACGTGATCGGTTTTGAACGGCTGCCGTTTTTTGAAAGCACCTATGGCTCAGCAGTCGAAAAATAGCGGCCTACTTCAGACCATCCCTA
>NZ_WIWL01000060.1:0-1198 GCF_009600105.1 Pseudomonas sp. FSL R10-0056 | reverse complement strand
CCCGACAGCCGTGCACCACCCTCGCCCACCGGTGTGTCGAGGCCTTGCGGCAAGCGCCCGACAAGCTCGCCAAGCCCGGCCTGCTGCGCCGCCTCGAGGATTTCGTCAGCATTGGCGGTGGGTTTGCCGATACGGATGTTGTCGGCAATGCTGCCCTGAAACAGGTAACAGTCCTGGAATATCTGACTGATCTGACCCGCCAACTGGCTGTCGGACATGTGCCGCACATCCACACCACCCACGAGCACGCACCCTTCGCGCGCATCGAAAAACCGTGCGATCAGCCGTACCAGCGTGGTCTTGCCCGAGCCCGAAGCACCGATCAACGCTGTCATGCTGCCCGGCTCAATACGCAGGCTGACATCATGCAGCACATCGGGTTGATCGGGCGCGTAAGCCATGCTCACTGCGCGCAACTCTATAGAGCCATCCCGTGGCGGTTGTGGCTGATCCGGCTCCGGCAAGGGCCGGGCGGCAAAGATGGCCTGCACCGCGTCAAGTTGACCGCTGGCACTGCGCAGGATCTCGGCATAACCGGCCACGTCCAGCAACGGCTCGATATAGCGGCTGCTCAACAACAGCGCAACGACTACCGCAATCACCGAAGCGTTATCCCGCGTGTCGCCCATCAGGCCGTTAAGCCACAAGGCGGCTGCGATCAACAGGGCCGCAAAGATCACCTGCACGACCCAGGTATTGAGTACCACCGAAAGCGATGACTGATAGATCAGGCGCAGCCCTGACTGGCGCTGGCGCTCGAGCGCCTGTTCCAGCAACTGCGTCCCGCCCCCTTCGCCATTGAAAGCACGCAGTACCGATTGCGCCTGGGCAAACTCGACCATGCGCTGGCTGGCATCCGCGAAGTGCCGCTGGAAAGCCCGGTCAGTACGCTGCCCCAGGCGCGCGCTCAACAGCAGCGCCCCTGCCAGTACCGCAAGCCCCAGCAGCGCAATCAGCCCCAGTGGCCAATGCACGGCAAACAGTGCGGCGACGATCACCAAAGGCGTCACCGCGCCACTGATCACAGGGGTGAAAACGTGCGCTGGCAACTGCGCCACCGCCATCATGCCCTGGGTAATTACATGCCCCAGATGGCCGGTGTTCTGCGTCGTAAACCAGCCCAGGGGCAATCGCGCCACATGGTCGCCGATGCGCTGGCGCGCCCCCTGCAAAAGGGCCACGCCCACCGCGACACCGG
>NZ_WIWL01000059.1:0-1217 GCF_009600105.1 Pseudomonas sp. FSL R10-0056 | reverse complement strand
GCCATGGATCGCCCTCGGACTCGGCTGGCTGCTGGCCCTGCTGGCCCTGCTCGGGCCCAGTTGGCAGCGCGTCGAGCAGTCCTCGCAGAAACCCGAAGACCCGCTGGTGGTGATGCTCGAACTGACCCCCGAAATGCTCGCCACCGACAGTTCGCCCAACCGTCTTGAGCAGGCACGGCGCAAGATCTACGACCTGCTGCAAAACCGCAGCGACGCGCAAACCGCCGTGATCGTCTACGCGGGCAGCGCCCATACCCTGGTGCCGCTGTCCGATGACATGGCCACCAGCCGCAACCTGCTCGAAGCCCTCAAGCCGTCGATCATGCCGCAGCCGGGCCATCGCGCCGACCTGGCGATTGGCAAAGCCCTTGAACTGCTGGATCAGAGCGCACTGGGCCAGGGCCGCTTGCTGCTGATCACCTCATCGCTCAGTGAACAGGAGCGCAACGGCATCCGCCAGGCCTTGAGCGGCCATGCACCGCAACTGCTGATACTGGGTATTGGCAGTCGCGAAGGCGCCCCCGTGGTGGATGAAAACGGGCAGTTTCTCCAGGACGACCAGGGTGCCATTCTCCTGCCGCGTCTCGACAGCCCGAGCCTGCGCGCCTTTGCCCTCGATGTAGGTGGCCGCTACCGCCAGGCGCGTCTGGATGACAACGACCTGCGCGGCCTGGGCCTGCTCGACGGCCCGCGCAACCTGCGCAATGACGGCCAGACCCTGCAACTGGATACCTGGGCCGACCAGGGTTACTGGCTGTTGCTGCCGCTTCTGCTGCTGGTGGCCTGCGCGGGCCGCCGTGGCTGGCTGTTCTGCCTGCCCCTGCTGTTTATGCTGCAACCGCAGCCGGCGCAGGCCATAAGTTTTACCGACCTGTGGCTGCGTCCCGACCAACAGGGCCTGCGCCTGTTGCAGCAAAACAAGCCGCTGCTGGCCGTGGAGCATTTCAGCGACCCGCTCTGGCAGGGCGTGGCCCTGTACCGGGCGGGCGACTATGCGGGTGCAGCCCGACGCTTTGCCGAAGTCAACAGCGCCAGCGCGCACTATAATCGCGGCAATGCACTGGCCATGAACGGCGAGCTGGAAGCGGCCATCGATGCCTGGGAACAGGCGCTGGAACTGCAACCCGAGCTGGAGGCTGCGGCACAGAACAAAGCCCTGGTCGAACAGCTGCTCGAGCAGCAACGCGCCCAGGCCGAAGCCGAACACCCCCCCGAGC
>NZ_WIWL01000058.1:0-1223 GCF_009600105.1 Pseudomonas sp. FSL R10-0056 | reverse complement strand
CTGGGCACCTGGCCCGTACGGCTGGCCACCGGCTGGATATGCCGCCACAGGCCGCGGCCCAGGCTTTCAATGCGGGTCAGGCCGCTCCACCAGCCGGCGAGGTACAGGCCCATGCAAATCAGCAGCAAACCGGCGAGGATGCGCATAAACATGGCTGCCGGGCTGTTGGCTACTGCCCAGCCTGCCAGCCCCAGCAGTAGTCCTGCTGTGGCATAGCTGAGAATTCGGCCAAGGTTGTAGGCCAGCAGCAGCCTGAAGCGTCGGCTGCGTTGCTCTTTGGGGATGGCCAGCGTCAGTGCGCCCATCAGACCGCCGCACATGCCCAGGCAGTGTCCGCCCCCAAGCAGGCCCAGGATAACGGCCGATACCAGCAGCGGGGCCAGCTCAAGCATGGGGCGGGGCTTTTTTGTCGGTGTCGATGGCCGACTCCGGGTGCAGGTTTTTGGCTTCTTCGACGGCAGCGGTATGCTGCGGATCCTGGTCATCGAACAGGATGCTGTGGGCTGGGCTGTCCAGGTCATCATACTGGCCGCTGTCGACTGCCCAGAAGAAGATAAAGATGCAGATGGCGACAATCAGCAGGGCCGCCGGAATCATGATGTAAAGCGCTGGCATAAGGGCTCCAGGGGACCGGGTCAAGCCGGTAGCGGGCGAGAGTGTGGCATGGCTGGAGTATGCGCCTGGGCGGGCATGCGCGTCAGGCGCAAGGCGTTGAGCACCACGGTCAGTGAGCTGATCGACATGCCGATGGCGGCCCAGATCGGAGTAATCCAGCCCAGTGCGGCGAATGGCAGCATCAGGCCATTATAGAGTCCGGCCCACAACAGGTTTTCGATGATCACCCGTCGGGTCCGTCGCGCCAGGCTGAACGCTTGCACCAGCGCGTCCAGGCGGTTGGACAGCAGCACCGCATCGGCGCTGGTTTTCGCCAGGTCGGTCGCCGAGCCCATGGCCACGCTGATATCGGCAGCGGCGAGCACAGGTACATCGTTGACACCATCCCCCAGCATCAGCACCTTGCGGCCTTGGGCGTGCAGTTTTTGCAAGACCTGCAATTTGTCATCCGGGCGCAAGCCGCCCTGAGCTTCATCGATCCCCAGTTCGGCGGCCACGCTGGCGACCATCGGCGAACTGTCCCCCGACAGCAGCAGCGTGTGCCAGCCGCGGGCCTTGCACGCTGCCAGCAATGCCGGGGCATCGTCCCGCAGGCGGTCGTCCAGAAC
>NZ_WIWL01000057.1:0-1287 GCF_009600105.1 Pseudomonas sp. FSL R10-0056 | reverse complement strand
TGTAGAGACCGGTACATCCTTTACACATCTAACCGGGTACATCGTTTACACATTTACAGGCTTGAGACGCGTTTTGCACCGCGCTCAAGCCTGCCCAAAGGGTAGCTGCAAAGGTACAGATCCCACACATCATCAGCTACTTCCTTCAAAGCTACTTGCTCGCCTATCAGGGCTTCGCCCAAGAATATGTGCGAGCCTTTCCATTTGATCTCTCCGTTGCTTCGTACTCGTCTTACATCCACATCTTCTCCGTACTCCACCGCAGGTACGTAGCCCGGGTAAATCCTTGCCGATGAGCTGTACACTTCGGCGGGTACTTTCATGTCCAAAGCAGTGTGGGGCCTGTAGTAGTTGAAGTCGTGCACGAACTCTTCAAAGAGCAACTGTTGTCGTAGCAGGTTATCGGCCGCAGGCTTGAGTACAGCGGCTTTTAAGGTGCGGTGCATGCGTTCGTGCCGACCGTTTTGATCCGGGCGCCCAGGCTTGATCGTTTCCGGATAAATGCCGAGCCTGATAAACCATACCGACAGGCTCGATAGCCTCGCCAAGCCAGTTGAGGCGAACGGCGAGCCATTGTCGGTTCGTATAACATCAGGTATCCCATACTCCCTGAACGCCCACTCAAAGCCTTGCCGCGTGGGCTCGCCGTGAGTGCCGAGAAGACCTCTGCAAAGCAGTAGATAGCGGCTGGCGTGGTCTGTAATGGTCAGGGGGTAGCACCAACGATCGTCCTTGGTTCTGAACTGACCTTTGAAATCGGCGCACCAGGTTTGGTTGGGTTCATTGGCCTCGCGTAACTTGGCCGAGCTATGAGGGCGGGGATGAGCGCGCTTACGAGGCGATACGAGTCCAGCTTTCTTCAGCCATAACCCCGCGGTACTTGCAGCAGGCCAGACAATCTCAGGCTCTGCATTTCGCAAGCGCTGGATCAGCTGTTTCGGGCCGCGATCCAGGTGCTCGTTTTTCTTTTCGAGCAGTCTGCTGATGATCTCGTCACTCGTCTGGTGCGGGCAGTGGTACGGCTTGCGGGACAGCTCTTTGAGGCCATCAGAGCCTCGATCTGCATACCGGTTTAGCCATTTATCAACCGTGGGACGGCTGATGCCATGACGGCGACTCAACTGGCTTTTGCTGTAGTTACCGCTAAGCCAGTCGCTGATTAATTTAACTCGCTGATCCATTAGGGACTCTCGTTTCCAGGGCATGGTCAGTACCTCCTGACCATGATTAATACCTGTAAACGATGTGCCCGGTCTTAAACGTAAACGATGTACTCGGTTTCTACCC
>NZ_WIWL01000056.1:0-92228 GCF_009600105.1 Pseudomonas sp. FSL R10-0056 | reverse complement strand
TTATAGAACAGTCTTTGCGTGACCCTTTGATGTTGCTCGAACTGGCGCGCTCGGGTGAGCTGGACCGCACCTTCGCCCCCGGCGAGTTGTGCGGGCAGATTGCTGCTGCCGCGCAGGCCGCAACCAGCGATGACGAACTGGGCCGCGCACTGCGTCGTCAGCGCACCCGCCAGCAAGTGCGGATTATCTGGCGCGATATCAATCGTCAGGCCGACCTGATCGAAACCTGTCGCGATCTGTCGGACATGGCCGATGCCAGCATCGATCAGGCCTATCGCTGGCTGTATCAACGTCATTGCCAGCAGTTCGGCACACCCATTGGCAATCGCAGTGGCGAGCCGCAGGCGATGGTGATCCTGGGCATGGGCAAGCTCGGCGCCGTGGAGCTGAACCTGTCTTCAGACATCGACCTGATCTTTGCCTACCCTGAAGGCGGCGAAACCGTGGGGGCCAAGCGGGCGCTGGACAATCAGGAGTTCTTTATCCGCTTGGGCCAGCGCCTGATCAAGGCGCTGGATCCGATGACGGTCGACGGCTTTGTGTTTCGCGTCGACATGCGCCTGCGTCCTTATGGCTCATCCGGTGCGCTGGTGTTGAGCTTCAACGCGCTGGAGCAGTACTACCAGGATCAGGGCCGTGACTGGGAGCGTTATGCAATGATCAAGGCCCGGGTCGTGGCCGGTGATCAGGTGATGGGCGCGCAGTTGCTCAGTCTGTTACGCCCGTTTGTGTATCGTCGCTACCTCGATTTTTCCGCGATTGAAGCGCTGCGCACCATGAAGCAGTTGATCCAGCAGGAAGTGCGGCGCAAAGGCATGGCTGACAATATCAAGCTGGGGGCGGGCGGTATCCGCGAGGTCGAGTTTATCGCCCAGGCATTCCAGCTGATTCACGGCGGCCGCGATCTGAGCCTGCAACAACGGCCGCTGCTGAAAGTCCTGACCATCCTGGAAGGCCAGGGCTACTTGCCTGCAGAGGTGGTCGGCGAACTGCGCGAAGGTTATGAGTTCCTGCGTTACACCGAGCATGCAATCCAGGCCATTGCCGACCGCCAGACTCAAATGCTGCCCGACAATCAGCAGGATCAGGCCCGCATTGCCTTTATGATGGGTTTTGACAGCTGGACCGCATTCCATGAACAGCTGATGGCGTGGCGTGGTCGTATTGACTGGCACTTCCGTCAGGTTATTGCTGACCCTGATGAAGAAGAGGTCATCGACGAAGGCGAGCTGATTGTCGGTGGTGAGTGGTTGCCGCTGTGGGAAGAGGTCCAGGACGATGCCGCAGCCTGCGCGCAGTTGGAAGAGGCCGGGTTTGTCGATGCGCCCAAAGCCCTGAAACAACTGGCGGCCCTGCGTTCCAGTCCGCAACTGCGCTCTATGCAGCGCTTGGGGCGCGAGCGTCTGGATGCTTTTATCCCGCGCTTGCTGGCGCAAGCCGTTGAGCACGCCAACCCTGATCTGGTGCTGGAGCGGGTGCTGCCGCTGGTCGAGGCGGTGGCCCGGCGTTCTGCTTATTTAGTGTTGCTCACCGAAAACCCAGATGCTTTGCGCCGTTTGCTGACGCTGTGCGCAGCCAGCCCGTGGATCGCCGAGCAGATCACCCGTTTCCCGTTGCTGCTCGACGAGTTGCTCAACGAGCGCCGTTTGTTCAAGCCGCCGCTGGCCCCTGAGCTGGCCGCAGAGTTGCGTGAACGCCTGACGCGTATCCCCGAAGACGACCTTGAGCAGCAGATGGAAGCCTTGCGCAACTTCAAGCTGGCCCACCGTTTGCGGGTCGCGGCATCGGAAATCTCCGGCAGCCTGCCTTTAATGAAGGTCAGCGATTACCTGACCTGGCTGGCCGAGGCCATTCTGGAGCAGGTGCTGGCCCTGGCCTGGCGCCAGACAGTGGCCAAGTACGGCACGCCACAGCGCACCGACGGCAGCCTGTGCGATCCCGGCTTTATTATTGTCGGCTACGGCAAGGTCGGTGGCATCGAGCTGGGGCATGGCTCGGATCTGGACCTGGTATTTATCCACGATGGCGACCCGAATGCTGAAACCGATGGCGCCAAGCCCATCGACGGTGCGCAGTTTTTCACCCGTCTGGGCCAGCGGATCATCCATTTGCTCACGGCGCAGACCAACTCCGGGCAGTTGTATGAGGTCGACATGCGCCTGCGCCCGTCAGGCGCTTCGGGGTTGCTGGTCAGCTCGCTAGGTGCTTTTGAGCGCTATCAGGAAAACGAAGCCTGGACCTGGGAGCATCAGGCACTGGTGCGCGCCCGCGTGCTGGTGGGCTGCAAGCAGGTGGGCGCGGCCTTTGAACAGGTGCGCGCGAGCGTATTGGGCCGCGAGCGGGATTTGCCGACCTTGCGTCAGGAGGTCAGCGAGATGCGGGCCAAGATGCGCGACAACCTGGGCACCCGGATTACCGCTGCCGGAACCGCAGAAAACGCCTTCGAGGCAACGGTGCCGTTCGACCTCAAGCAGGACGCCGGAGGTATCGTCGATATTGAATTTATGGTGCAATACGCGGCCCTGGCGTGGTCCAGGGAACACCCGGCGTTACTGCGCTACACCGACAATATCCGCATTCTGGAAGGGCTGGAGCAGGTCGGGCTGATGCCCGCCACCGATGCCAGCCTGTTGCGCGAGGCTTACAAGGCCTTTCGCGCCGTCGCCCACCGGCAAGCCTTGCAGAAGGAAGCCGGGGTGGTCACGGGGGATCAATTTGTGGTCGAACGCCAACACGTACGGCGCATCTGGTCCGAGCTAGGATTGAGCTGATTTGCTGGCTCACACACAGAGTTAAAGCTGTAAGAACGTATCCGGCGGGTCCATAAGGCCCGTCCAATTTGCCTGCCGCCTCGTGGTGCGGGTGCTGGATTCTTTGAGGAGCGTAATGATGTCGATGGCTGATCGTGATGGTGTGATCTGGTATGACGGCAAGCTGGTGCCGTGGCGTGATGCCACGACCCATGTGCTGACCCATACATTGCACTACGGCATGGGCGTGTTTGAAGGTGTGCGCGCTTACGAAACCCCGCAGGGCGCGGCGATTTTCCGCTTGCAGGCGCACACTGACCGTCTGTTCGATTCGGCCCACATCATGGGCATGAAGATCCCGTTCAGCAAAGACGAAATCAACGAAGCGACCCGCGTAGCGGTGCGTGAAAACAACCTCGACAGCGCCTATATCCGCCCGATGGTGTTCTACGGTTCCGAAGCCATGGGCCTGCGCGCCACCGGCCTCAAGGTGCACGTGATCATCGCCCCCTGGAGCTGGGGTGCCTACATGGGCGCCGAAGCGCTGGAAGTCGGAATCAAGGTGCGTACCAGCTCCTTTACCCGCCATCATGTGAACATCTCCATGACCCGGGCCAAGGCCAACGGCCATTACATCAACTCGATGCTGGCCCTGCAGGAAGCGATTTCCGGTGGAGCCGACGAAGCGCTGTTGCTCGATCCGGAAGGCTTTGTGGCTGAAGGCTCGGGCGAAAACGTATTCCTGGTAAAGGATGGCGTGATCTACACCCCGGACGTGACCGCGTGCCTGAACGGCATTACCCGCAGCACGATCCTGACCCTGGCCACCGAGCTGGGGTACAAGTTTGTTGAAAAACGCATCACCCGCGACGAGGTGTATATCGCCGACGAAGCGTTCTTTACCGGCACTGCCGCTGAAGTGACGCCGATTCGCGAAGTCGACGGGCGTCAAATCGGGATCGGCCGCCGTGGCCCGATCACCGAAAAACTGCAAAAGGCTTACTTTGACCTGGTGACCGGCAAGACTACGGACCATCCAGAGTGGCGTACACTGGTCAAGTAATGTCGGCATAGCATCACAGCAGGGAGGCGAATGCCTCCCTTGCTTGTTTATGGAAACTTATGAATATTTTGATCGTTGGGCCCAGCTGGGTCGGTGACATGGTGATGGCGCAGACACTGTTCCAGTGCCTCAAGCAGCGCCACCCGCAGTGCGAAATCGATGTGCTGGCTCCCGAGTGGAGCCGGCCCATCCTTGAGCGCATGCCTGAAGTTCGCAAGGCCTTGAGCTTCCCGCTCGGCCACGGCGCGCTTGAACTGGCCACGCGACGCAAGATCGGCAAGTCCCTCAAGGGCCAATACGATCAGGCAATCTTGTTGCCCAACTCGCTTAAATCGGCCCTGGTGCCATTTTTTGCGGGTATTCCCAAACGTACCGGCTGGCGCGGCGAGTTCCGCTACGGCCTGCTCAACGATGTGCGCAAGCTCGACAAAGAGCGCTACCCGCTGATGATCGAGCGCTTTATGGCCCTGGCCTATGAGCCTGGGGCCGACCTGCCCAAGCCGTACCCGCGCCCTGATTTGCAGATTGACCCGCAAAGCCGTGCCGGCGCACTGGCCAAGTTCGGCCTGGAGCTGGATCGTCCGGTGCTGGCGCTGTGCCCGGGTGCCGAATTTGGCGAGTCCAAGCGCTGGCCGTCCGAGCACTACGCCAAAGTTGCCGAACAAAAGATCCGCGAAGGTTGGCAAGTGTGGCTGTTCGGCTCCAAAAACGATCACGGGGTAGGCGAAGATATCCGTTCGCGCCTGATCCCGGGGCTGCGCGAAGAGTCGGTCAACCTCAGCGGCGAGACCTCACTGGCCGAAGCCATCGACCTGTTGTCCTGTGCAGATGCCGTGGTGTCCAACGATTCCGGGCTGATGCATGTGGCCGCTGCGCTGAACCGCCCGCTGGTGGCGGTCTACGGCTCCACTTCGCCAGGTTTTACCCCGCCCTTGGCGGACAAGGTCGAAATTGTGCGGCTGGGCCTCGATTGCAGCCCCTGTTTTGACCGTACCTGCCGTTTTGGCCACTACAACTGCCTGCGCGAACTGATGCCGCAGCCGGTGATTGAAGCCTTGCAGCGCCTGCAGGGTTCACCGGTCGAGGTTAACTAGGTGCGCGTTCTGTTGGTCAAAACTTCATCCCTCGGGGATGTGATCCATGCCTTGCCGGCGCTGACCGATGCGGCGCGGGCGATTCCGGGCATCACCTTTGACTGGGTAGTGGAGGAGGGCTTTGCCGAAATCCCGACCTGGCACCCGGCGGTGGGCAAGGTGATTCCGGTGGCGATCCGCCGCTGGCGCAAAAATATCTGGCAGACCCTCAAGAGCGGCGAGTGGAGCCGCTTCAAGCAAAGCCTGCGCGCCGAAAAATACGACCTGGTGATCGACGCACAGGGCCTGGTCAAGAGTGCCTGGCTGACCCGTTATGTAAAAGCTCCGGTTGCCGGGCTGGATAAAGACTCCGCCCGGGAACCGTTGGCCAGCCGCTTTTACCAGCGCCGCCTGGCGGTAGCCCGCGGGCAGCACGCGGTTGAGCGTCTGCGTCAGTTGTTCGCGGTCGCGCTGGGCTACGACCTGCCCAAAGGGCTGGGCGATTACGGCCTGGATGTCGAAAAGCTGGTTGAGCTGCCACGCAAAAAGCCCTTCGTGCTGTTTTTGCATGGCACCACCTGGGACACCAAGCACTGGCCCGAAGTCTATTGGCGCGATCTGGCCCAGCGCATGGGCCATCTGGGCGTCGAAGTGCGCCTGCCGTGGGGCAATCCGGCTGAAAAAGCCCGGGCCGAACGCATTGCCAATGGCTTGAATAATGCCGTGGTACTGCCCAAATTGAATCTGGCCGGGGTTGCCAAGGTACTGGCCAGTGCCAGTGCCTGCGTGGCAGTCGACACCGGGTTAGGGCATTTGGCCGCTGCACTGGATGTGCCGACCATTTCTTTGTTCGGGCCTACCAATCCGGGCCTGACCGGTGCCTATGGCAAGGTACAAATTCACCTGGCCAGCGATTTTCCGTGTGCGCCATGCCTGCAGAAAAAATGCACCTACACTCCGACTGCACAGGACCAGCAGCGGTTTGATCTGAAAAACGAGTGGCCACTGTGCTTCACCCGTTTGAACCCTGAGCGTGTCGCGAGTCGATTAAGCACGTTGTTACTGGCTGAGGAACTGCGCTGATGCAACTGGCTTTTGTGCTGTACAAATACTTTCCGTTTGGTGGGCTGCAACGGGATTTCATGCGCATTGCGCTGGAATGCCAGAAGCGCGGCCATCAAATCCGCGTCTACACCATGATCTGGGAAGGCGATATTCCGCCCGGATTCGAAGTGCTGGTGGCGCCGGTCAAGGCGTTCCACAACCATACCCGCAATGAAAAAATGCTCGCCTGGATGCAGGCCGATCTGGCCAAGCGCCCGGTAGACCGGCTCATCGGCTTCAACAAGATGCCGGGGCTGGACGTGTACTACGCGGCGGACGGCTGCTTTGAAGACAAGGCGCAAAACCTGCGTCATTCGTTTTATCGCTTTTTCAAGCGCTACAAGCACTTTGCCGAGTACGAGCGCGCGGTGTTCGCCAAGGACGCCAAGACGGAAATCCTGATGATTTCCGAAGTCCAGCAGCCGCTGTTCATCAAACACTACGACACCCCGCTGGAGCGTTTCCACCTGCTGCCACCGGGTATCGCCCTGGACCGTCGCGCGCCGGACAATGCCGCCGAGATTCGCGCCGAGTTCCGACGTGAATTCAATCTGGCAGACGACGACTTGTTGCTGGTGCAGATTGGCTCGGGCTTCAAGACCAAGGGTGTGGATCGCAGCCTCAAAGCGCTGGCGGCCTTGCCGGGTGAGCTTAAAAAACGTACGAAATTGTTTGTAATCGGCCAGGACGACCCCAAAGTCTTTCAATTGCAGAGTGCCACTTTGGGTTTGGGCGATCATGTGCAGTTCCTCAAGGGGCGCAGTGATATCCCGCGCTTCCTGCTGGGCGCTGATTTGCTGATTCATCCGGCCTATAACGAAAACACCGGCACTGTATTGCTTGAGGCACTGGTAGCGGGTTTGCCGGTGCTGGTCAGCGCTGTTTGCGGCTACGCCCATTACATCAGCGACGCCGATTGCGGTCGGGTCCTGGACGAGCCGTTCGAGCAGGCGCAACTCAATGAATACCTGACACACATGTTGTCCGACGACACTGCGCGCGCGGCCTGGAGCCGAAACGGCCTGGCCTACGCGCAGACGGCCGACCTCTACAGCATGCCGCAGCACGCTGCGGATGTGATTCTGGCGGAGCAACACTGATGAAACTGATTCTTGCCGAACCGTTCAAGAGCTTGTGGGCAGGGCGCGATGCGTTCACCGAAGTCGAGCGTCTGGAAGGCGAGGTTTACCGCGAACTGGAAGGCCGGCGTACCTTGCGTACCGAAGTCGACGGGCGCGGTTTCTTTGTGAAAATCCACCGTGGCATTGGCTGGGGTGAAGTGTTCAAGAACCTGCTGACGGCCAAGCTGCCAGTTCTTGGCGCCGGCCAGGAGTGGCGGGCGATCAAGCGCCTGCACGAAGTGGGTGTGCCGACCATGACGGCCGTGGCTTACGGCGAAAAGGGCAACAACCCGGCAGCCCAGCATTCCTTCATCATCACCGAAGAACTGGCGCCGACGGTCAGCCTCGAAGACTTCAGCCTCAACTGGGTCAAGCAGCCACCGCAGCCCAGGCTCAAGCATGCGCTGATCGCTGAAGTGGCACGAATGACCGGCATGATGCACCGTGCCGGGGTCAACCACCGTGACTGCTATATCTGCCATTTCTTGCTGCACACCGACAAACCGGTGACCGCAGACAACTTCCGCCTGTCGGTGATCGATCTGCACCGCGCCCAGACTCGCGCCGTGATCAGTAAGCGCTGGCGCAACAAGGATCTGGCGGCACTGTATTTCTCGGCCCTGGATATCGGCCTGACCCAGCGGGACAAACTGCGCTTCCTGCGCGGTTACTTCCAGATGCCCCTGCGCCAGATCCTGCGCGAAGAAGCCCGCCTGCTGGCGTGGCTCGAAGGCAAGGCGAACAAACTCTACGAACGCAAACAGCGTTATGGAGATGCACTGTAATGGCGGGTTGGAATCTGGAACCTGCTTACAGTGCGTTGGCGTCTGATTTTGGCAGTCTGGAGGCAGTATTTGCCTTGCAGGGGGAGCATCTGACGCGCGATCCGCTATCGGAAGTCATCCGTGTGCAGCGCGATGGCGTGAATTATTACGTCAAGCGCTACACCGGGGCCGGCAAGGGCCTGCGCCGTTATCTGGGCCGCCCGCGGGTCAAGTCCGAATGGCAGAACCTCAAGCGCTTCGCCAAGTGGGGTATCCCCACGGCCGAGGTGGTGGCCTGGGGCCTTGAACGCAGTGGGTTCGCCTACTCCCGTGGCGCCATGATCACCCGCGAACTGCCCAATACCCGGGATTTGTCAGAGTTGGCGGACAACCATGATCCGCTGCTCAAGGATCGTGCCTGGGTAGATTGTGTCAGCCGTCAGTTGGCGCGTTATACCAAGACCATGCATGACCATCGCTTTACCCATAACGACCTGAAATGGCGCAATTTGCTGATCGATGAGCAGCCCAAGCTGTTTTTGATCGATTGCCCCAACGGCGATTTCTGGCGCGGCTTCTGGCTCAAATACCGCATCACCAAAGACCTGGCGTGCCTCGATAAAGTGGCCAAGTACCATTTGTCCTACACCCAGCGTTTGCGTTTCTATTTTCAATACACCGGGCGCACGACGCTCAATGCGGCGGACAAGGAACGTGTCCGTCATATCGTGCGTTTTTTCGAGGGCCGGGAATGACAGACTTTATGGCAGACGCCGACCGGGCATTGCTTGAGCGCAATGGCCTGGCTGACTTTGATGCCCTGTGGGCCGTGCAGCTGGAAGCGGTAGACGAGCCCAATACCAGTGGTGGCGGCTGGAGTAGCGTGTTTCGCATGGATCTTGAAGGTCAGGGCTATTACCTCAAGCGTCAGAGCAATTACCTTACGCGCACGCTGCACAGTCCGCTGGGCGAGCCGAGTTTTGCCCGCGAATTCCGTAATATTCAGCGCTATAAGCACATAGGTATTCCTGCGCTGGAAGCGGTGTTTTTTGGTGAGCGAAAAGTGCCGGGCGAGCGTCGTGCAGTGCTGATGACCCGTGCGCTGGACGGTTGGAATGACCTCGACTCGCTGCTCGAGCAATGGCCGCAACTGACCACAGAGCAGCAGCAGGCGATTTTGCGCGAATGCGGCCAATTGGCTCGTCGGCTTCACGCTGCGCGGCAGGTGCATGGTTGTTTTTACCCCAAGCATATCTTCCTGCAGGCCGATGGCGCGGGGGGGTATCGCGCTCAATTGATCGATCTGGAAAAAACCCGGCCCTTGTTGCTGGGCCAGCGGGACAGGGTCAAGGACATTGAGCCGTTGTTGCGTCGGGCCGATGTCTGGAGCGAAGCAGAGGTGCGCGCCTTGCTCGCTGCTTATCTGGAACAGCCCGTCGACAGTTCCTTGGTCGATGCCTGGCTGACGCGACTGTATGTGCGGCGCAATCAAAAAGGGGGGCGCTGATGCGTTTGTCCGAACTGCTGAAGGCTGGCCGTGCGCCAGGCTTGCCGCTGAGTATCGAACTGGCCGACGCAGCAGGGCCTGCGCAGTTGCAACTGCTGACCTTGCTGCGGGTATTGCCGGGCCAGCGTTATGTCGGTGCCGGGGTGTGGCGCGGGCGTACCGTGCTGGCCAAGATGATGGTCGGCAACAAGGCTGCGCGCAACTTTCAGCGCGAGCTGACCGGGGTGCGTCTGCTGGCTGAACAAGGCTTGACCACGCCGCAACTGCTGGCTGATGGCTTGCAGGAAGGTGAGGGGGGCTGGTTGCTGTTGGAGTACCTGGAGGGCGCTCAGAGCTTGGGCGATGCCTGGGATGCAGTCGCGTCGTTGCCGGTGCTGGCTGATGAACAAGTGGCCGTACTTGCCGAGGCTTTGACTGCCATCGGGCAGATGCACCGCAAGGGTCTGTGGCAGGAAGACCTGCATTTGGACAACCTGTTGCGTCAGGACGGCAAGCTGTATTTGATCGATGGTGCAGGCATCTGTGTCGAAGAGGCAGGCAAACCGCTGTCGCGGCAAAAAGTGCTGGAAAACCTCGGCGTGTTTTTTGCCCAGTTGCCCAAAAGCCTTGAGCCGTTTATCGAAGAATTACTCGTGCACTACCTGCTGAGCAACGGCGAGCATGCCTTGCCGCTTGAAGCGCTGCTCAAGCAGGTCGAGAAAGTCCGTGCCTGGCGCCTGAATGACTTTTTAAACAAGGTTGGCCGTGATTGCTCGTTGTTCAGCGTGCAACGCGGGGCGTTTGCCCTGCGTGCCGTCCTGCGCGAAGAAGAGCCGGCGATGTTGCCCGTTTTGGCCAGGGCTGATGCGTTGCTTGATCAGGGGCATCTGTACAAGACCGGTGGCGCGGCGAGTGTCGGCAAGGTTGAAGTGGCGGGCCGCATGCTGGTGGTCAAGCGCTATAACATCAAGGGCTTTGCCCACTGGCTCAAACGTTTCTGGCGCCCGAGCCGGGCCTGGCATTCATGGCGTGAAGGCAATCGTCTGGCGTTTTTGGGCATTGCCACGCCCAAGCCGCTGGCGCTGCTGGAAACCCGGTTTTTGTGGTTGCGGGGCAAGGCGTATCTGGTGACCGAGTTTTTGCCGGGGCCGGATATCATCGAGCGTTTCGCACCCTATGTTGAGCACGGCGATGCGCCTGAAGCCGAGCTGGTGGCGCTGGAACAGCTGTTTGCCGACTTGATTCGCGAGCGCATCAGCCACGGTGACCTCAAGGGTCATAACGTGTTCTGGGATGATGGCCGCTGGGCACTGATCGATCTGGATTCGATGTGCCAGCACCGTTCGGCGAGCAGTTTCGCTGCAGCGTACGCCCGCGACCGGGCGCGCTTTATGCGCAACTGGCCAGTGGACAGTGCGCTGTATCAGGTGATTGACGGGCGGCTGCCGAAAAACCTTGGCTGAAGCCTGACCAAGACTTTCTGTGGGAGCGAGCCTGCTCGCGAATGCTCTTCGCGAGCAGGCCGCTCCCACAGGGATGGTGTTATGGCTTTAGAAGCTGTATTGCGCCCCGGCCCCGGCATACCACGAGCGGCCCGGTGCTGCTTCGTAGTAGCGGCTATTGGAGTCGCCGACAATCACCGAGCCCACATACTGACGGTCCAGCAGGTTGTCCAGACGCAAGGTCTGGTGGAAGGTCCAGTGCTCGATCTTCTGTTCAAACTTTGCCCGCCAGTTGAATACGGTGTAGGCCGGAGCCGCCCTGGCGGTGTTGGTGTCTTCCACATACACCTTGCTGCGGTACATGCCTTCAATGGCCGTGCTGACCCAGTCGGTCGGCTTCCAGTTCACTTCGGCAAACAGAGTGGTCTGCGGTACGCCTGGCAGGTAGTTGCCTTTGTCGACTTCCTTTCTGGCGGTCCCACTACCACTTACGAAGTCACTGTCATAGGTCGCTTGCAGGCGGGTGTAGGCCAGGGTTGAGGTCCAGTGCTCGGCGAGCTGGCTTTCTACACCCAGTTCAAAGCCCCGGCGCAAGGTGCGTCCGGCGTTTTGATAAATTGCTCGGCCTTGATCATTCTCCAGAATTGCCAACTCATCTTCTGTCGTAATTTGAAATACAGCTGCGTTGATTCGAGTGTTGTTTAGTTGCGCCTTCAGACCTATTTCGTATTGCGTGCTTTCAGCGGGTTTGAGAGCAAAGTTAAACCCGTTGTTACCTTTGGTATATGCGAGTTCAGCCTGCGTAGGCGTTTCAAAGCCTTTGCCTGCGCTGACATAGCCATGCAGCTCGGGGGTGAAGGCGTACATCACGCTTATCGACGGAGTGGCTTTTTCATAACGCTTGGTGCCGCTGTCGTCGCCGTTGGTGGCGGTTATGAATTGATCATCGACGTCCATTTCCATTGTGCTGTAGCGCAGGCCGGCTTGTACCGTCCAGTTGTCCAGCGCCCAGTTGGCCTGCACATACGGGTCGAGGCTACGGGCGGTGTCCACTTCATCTCGTACCAGTGCGCCTTTGACCCCCAGTTCGTTGCCGATGAAGTTGTTGTAGCCGTGGCGGCTGTCCTGGCTCTGGTCGAAGTCCAGGCCGCCAATCAAGGTCAGATCACCCGGTACGCCGTACACCGGTTGCATCCAGCGTAGGCTGCCGCCGTAGAATTTTCGATCGAATTGCACCACACCTCCGCCCTGATAGTTGCTGGGGTTTGGTCTTGGTGGGTTCCCGATAGTTTTAGGAATCGCCAAATACTGAATAACGCTGCGCGTACCGGTATAGGCATTGACCTGCAGGGTAGCGTCACCGATATAGCGCTCGTAGTTCAGGCCCAGTTGCTGATGGTCGATGCTCTTACGGGTGTTGTAGGTAATGGCATTGGGCGTTACCGAGCGCGGGTCGGCCTTGTAGGCTTCCCAGCTTTGGCCCAGCGGATCCTGTGTGCCGTTTTGCTCAAGGCTGCTGTAGATCAGCGCCAGCTTGCTGTCTTCGTCGGGCTTGAGGTTGAGCTTGGCGAAGGTCTGGTCCCGGCGTGCGGCGCTGTGGTCGCGGTAGCCGTCGGTGTCCATGCGTGAGGCATCAAGCACAAAGCCGACGTCGTCGGTGGCGCCCTCGGCGGTCAGGTGGTTCTTGCTCATGCCGTCGCTGCCGACCAGAGTCTCGGCGCCAATGCGCGGCGGGCCCTCGCCGTCGCGGGAGAACATTTGAATCACGCCACCGGCGTTACTGCCATACAGGGTTGCCGCCGGGCCGCGCAGCACTTCAATGCGCTCGGCGGTATCGAGGTTGAAGGTTGCAGCCTGGCCCTGACCGTCGGGGGTGCTGGCCGGTATGCCGTCGGCAATCAGCTTGATGCCGCGCACCCCAAACGCCGAGCGGGCACCAAAGCCACGGGAAGATATTTGCAGGTCCTGGGCATAGTTCTGACGGTTTTGCACCACCAGCCCCGGTACACGGGACAGCACCTCGGATGCATTGATGCCCAGTTGGCCATCCTGGATTTGCTCCTGATTGATACTGTCCACCGAGTACGGCAGGTCAAAACTCGGGCTGGCGCTGCGCGAGCCGGTGATGACACTGGGATCCAGCTCCAGGGTTTCGGCGCAGACGACAGGTGCCAGGCACAGGCCTGGCAGTAACAGGGCAAGGTGAGCAGGTGTGAAATATTTCATGGGCAAATCGGGTTCCGTGTGACGCGACCCGTCCAGGGCGACGGGGGGAGGCTAGCAGAGGGCGCGCAGTTTAGCGGCTGAGGTGCGGATATCCAGCAAAACAAGTGACAAGGACGCGCTGAGCCGTCCCTGTCTTGAACGTGATGAGCGTCGGGCGCGGGGTTATTGCACTTGGGTCATGTTGATGTCTTGTAAGCCATGGATCAGGTCTTTGAGGGTGTCGTAGCGTTTTTGGTGGATGGTTGGCCAGCTTTCACGTTCGATAAAAATCTGACCATTGGCGTCGGTTCTCAAAGGGGTATGCACAATTTCGTGGTTATTTGAGCGATGTATCAACTGGGCGCCTTGAGGGGATGCGCTGTCCAGGCGGAAGAACCCCGGAGCCGGTAGCCTGTTATTGGTTTGCGATGGGGAGAGGGCTGGTAAATGGGGCTTTGTGCCTGGAATGTCGATTTGCAGCCAGTAATCGTTTTTCAAAAAGCGGTAGTTAGCATGTTTGTTATCCGCGGGGATGATTTCACCGATGTCCTGACGCAAGCCGCGGCTGGTGCCCGGGGCTGAATCCGATACTCGCACGGATATCGCCCCTTCAAGTTCGGCCAGCCCCGGTATGCCCTCAAAGGTGTTGGCATGTGAGTTGCCCGTCAGGGCTATCCATTTGCCTCCTGGGTTTTGGGCCTGATGAGCGCGAATCGTACGGGAGGCAAAGTAGCTGAACATTTCATAACGGTTTAGCCAGGGCGTTTCGCTCGGTGTGCTTTTCGGGTAGTAACTGGCCGAGCAGTCAACCGCGATAACCCTGATGCCATGCCGTCTGGCCTCGCGCACCAGTTGGCTGAAGGTATGGCGGCTGGAGGGGTTGATCTGATGACCAAAATCCTGATCCTCAAGGTATTTGTTCAACCTGAGGGGCATTTTTCCGCTTTGGAAGTAGTCATCCAGAAGGCTTTGGTGCAGGTCGCTTTGCAGGTGCTCCATGTAGAGGACCTTTACGTCGTGCCTGGCAAACTCGGCCATGTTGTCGATCAGGATCTTTTTACTCGATTGGTGAGAGTGGGTTTCACCCCACACGATGCCATCTGACTGCTCGAACAGGTGGTTGATCAACGCTTGTTCCTGCACGTTGCCAGGTAATTGCGGGCGGGTGGCCCGGGGTTTTGCAGGTTTTGTCAGGAAGTAGGCCTTGGCATCCGCGAGCAACTTGATCCGCAGCTCCTTGAATGCCCGGTGGGCAAGGCTGCGCTCGGACGCAAAATCCATAAAGTCAGTGATGCCATCGAGTACTGAACGATGGTTCTCGGTGATGTCCCGAAGTGCTTCCTGGTACTCGGCGGGCATGTCGTAGTCGCTGTATTTGAGGTGGGGCACATCGCCAGGCAACTCGGTGAGATGCCCGGTCAGAGGTACCCAGCGTTTGCTGTTGTCCGCCAGCCTGTGCTTGATTTGCCAGCGGCCTGCGGTGCGCCGGACCTTGAAGCTGGCGCTTGCGCCAGCGCTTGAACTCGATTGCGGTTGCAAGTACCAGTTGCGGCCCAGCCAGCCGCTGTAGACTTCGAACACGTCGCTGTCCTGCTTGATATATCGCATGTTGTCTATGCGATAGATGCCCTGCTCGTCAGGGGTGTAGCGGCTGAGATCGACGCCTCTGACGCGCGCGTTGTCGATTACCCTTTCAATGCCGGGCTTTTGTTTGAGCAAAGGGGTTGTTGGATCGACATCCCATTGCCCGGCCGAGAGTTCGCGCAAGGGGATGCTGTACGGTGCGTTGGGTTTGCGCTCATCCAGTGCGCGCCAGGTGTTGTCCAGGTTGTCGTACTGGCTGCGATAGAACCTGCCGTTTGTGTTTTTGGTGTAGCAGGCGGTCTGACCATTGGCAGTGGGCGCTTCATACACACCTGCACCGTATTCATCCCCCGTGCGCAGCCTGAGCCTGGCACCGGGATAATGGCTGGCAGCAGCGGGGCTCAACGAGGGTACGGGCTGTTTTGCGCGTTGACGTATCGAATTGCCGAATACGGCTGAGCCGGTAAAGTCCGAGGCGCCGTCAGTCAGGTAGGTGATGGACTCCATAAAGTGCAGCAGAGCTTCGTGTTTTTCGTCGCGCTGCAGGGCATCAAGGCCTCTGATGATCTGAGCGATAAACCGCGCCAGTACGATGGGCAGCAGCACTCGGGTGGGCAATGCGAAAGACAGGATGTCGATTGCCGTCAGTACGGCCTCTTTGGCAGTGTTTACGTTGCTTTCCCAGGTAGAAGTCGACTGCTCGTCAGCATCGCGGATGGCGTGCAAGGCCTCGGTGTCGTAGGACGCTTCGAACAGGTCATGGCTGATGCCCTGCAGTTGCAGATTGGCCTCGCTCAGTCCCCGCTCCAGCAGCGGCTTGATATACGGCTGTTGCGCCGGTGTCACGTGGCGCATCACATAGGCTCGCCAAATAGGCCGTGACAGGATCTGGCCCAGCTCGTTGCGTGAGTTGGCAACCAGGAACCAGCGGCTCTCAGGCCCGCCGGGGGTGTAGCACAGCAGTTGCCCGGAGCCGGTGGCGCTGAACACCAGCAAACCCGGTAGTGGTTTATAGCGCAACATCAGCAGATGGACTTTGACCTGCTCACCGTTGATTTGTGCACGGTTGTTCTCTACGGGCTGCTCCAGCGCAGCCCTGACCCATGACACCTGTTGGGTGGTCAGCGCACCCGCCAGCGTGGCTTCAAGCAAGTCCAGGTTCAGTTGTGCCTGCTTAAAAGCGACATAACGCTCCTTGCGCCATTGGGCCTGGCTGGAGTTGACCAGCAGCTCCTTGAGATTTTTTTTGTAGCGCTCGCCAATATCCAGCTGGCGCACCAGCGTTTTCAGATAGCTGCTGGTCAGCACGGCATGTTTCTGGCCCGCTCCATCCTTGACTTGTGCAGTGAGGGCGAAAGTGACGTCCCAGATACCGACATTGGACAGCGCCAGCTCACTCAGGCTACGGCGTGTGGTGTGGTAACTGATGATCGGCCCGGTTCTGCCCAGGCTCATGCCTGCAGGAAACCCGGAACCACTGACAGGGTTGATCAAAGGGCCGGTGCGCAGGGCTTCAGTGGTCGAGATGAAGATCTCGTCCGGGTCGACGTCTATGCCGTGGTCTTTTTTGATCTGTTGCTGTAACTGAAGGCGGGCATAGCCCAGCAGTGTATGTTTGCGGCCGATTTCGCTGAGGGGTTGGGCGTCGTCGGATTCTGCCGCCAGGCGCTCGTGATTAAGGCGCTCAACGGCCAGCCGCCACTGGGTTTTTTGGCTGTCTGAAGCAGTCTTCAACCAGTCGGGCAATTGGCTTTCCATCAATCGGGTATAGCGCCCGCGCAGTATGTTGGCGGGATTGAGGGGCAGGCTTGCAGCCAGGGATTGGTCGACGCAGTCGGATAGCTGGTCGAGGGATGTGTCTTGCTTGAGATTGCGTGCCACCGACCAGGCATGGTGCATGTCGCTTTTTTGTTTGTTGATCAATTGATCGCTGAAGACGGTAGCTATGGCGCTATCTGCAACCGGGCTGTAGTCGACTTGCTCATGGGCCAGGGCGCGCTCCCGATCTTCGGTGAGTACACACGTGAGCAGTGTTTCACGCTGGTAAGGATCGTTGAGCCGGGTCGTCAGTTCCTGACTGAGGGCGGCGAGTGAATCGAACACTTCCAGGCCAGTGTTCGGCAGGTAAAGTACTGAAGGCCGCGGGGTGGGGTCCAGGGCAGTGCGCTTGTCCTGCACGTTGGCTGAGATCAGGGGCAGGTGTTTCGTGGTAATCACGAAGGCGCCGTGCAGCACTGCAGCCCTTTGCATGAGACGACTGCTGAGTGCCAGCGTGTAAAAGCCGTAGGGACCGGGTGTTTTTGACGCGGGAGATGGGCTGGCATCAGGGAGTACCTGATTGATCATATCCAGGGCGGTGGGGCTGAAGGTGTTGTCCTCGTGGCGCACGGAGGCTTCGGCGCGGATCAGCCTGTGGGCAAATTGCGACAGCCAGTCTTTGGGCGCTTGACCATTGAGGTCCTTGTGGGGTGTGCGCCAGAAGTCGTTAAGGGCATCCCTCACACACAACTGCGGGGAGCGGACGACAAACTCAAGGTATTTTTCGAGTTCAGGGGCGGATACCCCGACCGTTCGATCCTGCTCGTCAAGGGTATAGGCGTAGTTGTAGACGCGGGTGGCACCCTGTACGAAGGTCGGGATCTGGCCGGTCAGGTAGCACAGGTCTATCAGGGCAGTCACCGTCTGGCTGGCAATAGTGGGGGTTTGGCCAGGCTGGGCTGCGATCTCTTCATTGACGAAAAGAAAGTCGGTGCAGGTGTCAGCGGGCAACCGCGGGAAAAATACCCGCAGGCAGTGATCCAGCGACAGATCAAGGTTGGGCAAGGCATTGCGCAGCACGAGCAGTTCACGCTCTGCGTCTTTGAGGTTAGCGAGTGCACTGGGCATGGTGTCGTTCCTGTCTATTGACGCGTACGTCGGTGTATCCACAGGAAATCCCAAAACGTTCGGGTGTTAGGGCTACATATATGTGGCCCGGCGATTTTTTTGCAGATGAAGGCGCGCAATAGGGCGTGGCAAATCGTGCAGGGTCACTGCGGGCGTCTTTACGCTATAATCCCGCTCTTTAGCTGTTTCTCGAACTGCGAGGAACGCATCATTTTTTCAGGCGCCCGCCGCCTGCCTGCATTCAAAAGAGGCTAATCCAGTGGCATTGACGATTCTTGGCCTGTCCGGCGCCCTTAGCCATGATCCCTCCGCAGCCCTCTATATCGACGGCAAGCTGGTAGCGGCGGCTGAAGAAGAGCGCTTCGTACGCGATAAGCATGCAAAGAACCGCATGCCCTACGAGTCCGCAAAATTCTGTCTTGAACAAGCGGGTATCAAACCTTCCGACGTTGACGTGGTGGCGATCCCGTTCGCTCCGATCAGCTTGTTCGGCAAGGCTCGCTGGCACTACGCCAAGCGCTACTGGTACGCCCCGGATCGCGCCCTTGACGCGATCCTGATGGGCAACCGTCGCTACAAGCGCTACCGCAACAAGATCGTGTTCTGCCTTGAGCAGCTGGGCTTCGACCCGAAGAAAATCAAGATCGAACCGGTCGAGCACCACCTGGCTCACGCATCCAGCGCCTACCACTGCTCGGGTTTCAAAGAGAAAACCGCGATCCTGGGCATCGATGGCAAGGGTGAGTACGCCACGACCTTCTTCGGCTACGGCGAAAATGGCAAGATCACCAAGATCAAGGAGTTCTTCGACCCGGACTCCCTGGGTGGCCTGTACGGTGCAATCACCGAGTTCCTCGGTTTCGAGATGCTCGATGGCGAATTCAAGGTCATGGGCATGGCGCCGTACGGCGACGCCAGCAAATACGACTTCTCGCGTCTGGCCTCGTTCGAAAACGGCGAACTGGTGATCAACACCGAATACGCCAACGTGATCGGTCTGCGTCGCTACAAAGAGAACGGCAAGGGCTTCTACTTCTCGCCAAAACTGATCGAGTGGCTGGGGCCCAAGCGCGAAGGCGATATCGCCGACGAGCCGTACATCCACTACGCGGCCAGCATGCAGGCGCTGTTTGAAAAACTGTCGCTGCAGATGATCGACTACTACCTGGGCGACATCCTCAAGGAAACCGGCAAGATTGCCTTTGCGGGCGGCTGCGCGTTGAACGTGAAGCTGAACCAGAAAATCATTGCTCGCCCGGAAGTCAAAGAACTGTTCGTACAGCCTGCGTCCGGTGATGCCGGTACCGCAGTCGGTGCAGCGGCGTATGTATCCCACGCTCGCGGCGTGCCGGTCGAGAAGATGGAACACGTCTACCTCGGCCCTGCGTACAGCAACGAAGACGTGATCGCGGCCTGTGCCCGTCACCCTGGCAAACCTGCCTACCGCCGCATCGAAAACACCCCGGAGCGCATCGCCAAGATCATGGTCGATGGCAACCCGGTAGCGTGGTTCCAGGGGCGCATGGAGTTCGGTCCGCGTGCATTGGGCGGTCGCTCGATCATCGGTTGCCCGAGCAGCGAAGGCGTGGCAGACCGCATCAACGAACAGATCAAGTTCCGCGAGCGCTGGAGGCCTTTCTGCCCGTCGATGCTCGACACCGTAGGCCCGCAGATGATCAAGGTCGATCACCCGGCACCCTTCATGACCTTCACTTTCGAAGTGGCTGAAGAGTGGAAAACCCGCGTGCCGGAGGTTGTCCATGAAGATGGCACTTCCCGCGCCCAGGTGCTCAAGCGCGAATACAACCCGCGTTATTACGACATGATGAAGGCGCTGGAAGTGCTGACCGGTAACGGCGTTTCGCTGAACACTTCGCTTAACCGTCGTGGCGAGCCTATGGTTTGCTCGCCGACTGACGCGCTGAACATGTTCTTCGGTTCCGATCTGCAGTACCTGATCATGGAAGACATCCTGGTGGTTAAAGACGGCGCTGAGACTTATGAATCGCTCGACTGAGCGTCATGTGCTGCAGTTCTGCCACGGCTATGACGGGCCGTTCCTGGACTGTGCGCGCCAGTACGCGAGCCTGTTTGCCGGTACCGGGTACAAGGTCACCACGGTCTTCCTGACCGGAGCAACCGACCCTGAAGTGGCAGCAGGCTGTGCGTCTGATGAAGTGATCTTTATGGAATTCAGCTCCAGGGCCATTCGTGGCCTGAAGCTGGGTGCCATCGCCAGGCTGCGCAAGATCGCAGCCTCGCGCAATTTCAGTTTTTGCATCGCCCACCGCTTCAAGCCGATTTATATCGCCTTGTTGGCCACCGGCTTGCCGGTGATCGGCGTGCATCATGCGTTTGGCGATTATCAGCGTCGCAGCCGCAAACTGTTTGCCCACCTGTTTCGCAAGCGCCTGAGCCTGCTCGGTGTTTCCGACGCGGTGCGTGACGACATGCGCAAGTGCCTGCCCAAGTGGCCATCAGGGCGTATCAACACGCTCTATAACCGTATCGATATCGATGCGGTCCAGGCCGGGCAATTGTCTGGCACCCCGGCGCGCGAAGCGTTGGGGCTGTCGGTCGATGGCTTTATTGTCGGCAACGTCGGTCGCCTGCATCCGGACAAGGACCAGGCCACGCTGATTCGCGGTTTTGCCCTGGCGTTGCCCAATCTGCCGACTGACAGCCAACTGGTCATTATGGGCAAGGGGCGTCTGGAGGAGGATCTCAAAGAGCTGAGCAATGAGCTGGGGATCGGCGATCAGGTGCTGTTTTTGGGCCAGGTGCCTGATGCACGCCGCTATTTCAGGGCCTTTGACGTGTTTGCGTTGAGCTCTGATCACGAACCGTTTGGCATGGTGCTGCTTGAGGCTATGGCTGCCGGTGTGCCGTTGCTGGCAACGGCCTGTGGCGGTGCCAAAGAAGTGGTCGAGGGCGTGGGGATTTTGTTCCCGCTGGGCGATGCCGAGCATCTGGCCCAGGGCCTGCAGCACCTGGCTCAACTCGATGATGAGCAGCGCATGGCTTGCGCCGAACTGATGCTTGAGCGTTTGCACGAACGTTTTAGTGATCGGGCGGTGCGCAATACCTTCTGGCACTTGGCGCAAGTCACCGACCTGATTGCGGAGTCCTGATGCTCAATCGATTTCAAGGCTGGCGTGAGCGCGGCTGGAGCGTTGTGGATTCCGGCACTTATGCCGATGCCTGGCAGCGTTTTGGCGGCAGCGTCGCTACCCACCCGATGGTCGTTGAACGTCTGGCGCAGTTGGCCGGTATTCCTGTGCGTTATCTTGCCTGGGAGCAGGACGGCAAGCTGAAGGCGGCGATCCCGACCTGGGGGCGCGATCTGGCCTTGTCCAAGGATGTGCTCAAGCGTCATGGCAAAAAAGGTCTGTTCGATCTGGGCAACGCCGAGCTGATCCTGCCCGCAGCTGCGGATGCAGCGGCGCCTTTGCGTCATCGAGCACGCTACCTGTCGCAGCTCAATGAGGGCCGTTTCAGCAATCTGCTGCCGCAAGCCGAGCAGTTGGCGATGGCTCGCACGCCGGAAGAACTGTCGAAAAAATTCCGCTACAACCAGCGCCGCGAACTGCGTTTGCTGGAGGAGGCGGGTGGGGTAGTGCGCCCGGTTTCGGAGTTTTCCAGCGTTGAGCTGGCAAGCATTTATTGCGATCTGTTTTTGCGCCGCTGGGGCTTTGTTGCCACAGGGGCCGAGCGGATGGCCGAGGTCATCGAACTGTTGCGCGAGCTGTTGATCGGCTCGGTGATTTTCCTCAACGATGCGCCGATAGCGATTCAATTGGTGTACCGCGCTGAGTCGCCCGAGTGGATCAGTGTCGAGTACGTCAATGGCGGTGTTGACCCTCAGACCCGTGAATTCAGCCCTGGCAGCGTGTTGAGTTTTATCAATACCCAATCTGCCTGGGAGCAGGCCCGCAGTCTCAACAAGCCTTTGCGCTTCTCGTTCGGCCGCGCCGACCGTGAATACAAAGAGCGTTGGTGCAACCCGGTGCCCGTGTTCAAAGTCTGAAACACAAATCTTGTAGGTGCGGACTTGCTCGCGATGGTATCACTGCGTTTTTTAACATCCCGCAGTGCCTGCATCGCGAACAGGTTCGCTCCCACGAGAGATCAATCACAAGAGCCTAGCCATGAGCCAACCCGCCTCGCGCAAACAGCAACTTCTCAAGCGTCATCGGCGCAACAAGCGTATTGGCCTGCTGATCGGCCTGCTGGTGCTGATTGCCAGTGGCGTGTTGCTGGCCTGGTGGTTGCCGCCGGTGTTGGCGGTGCTGGGCTGGGTGGCCCATGAAGCATGGTTTGCCGATCATCTGTTCTATTCGCCCAAGGACGATTACCAGTACAGCTTCCCGGCCGGCAGCGAGCAGCCGGCGGTGCGCCTTGAGGGCGACAAGCTGGTAGCGGAGCACCCGCTGCAACTGGCAGGAGATGAAACCCTGATCCTGGAGGTCAAGGTTAAAAGTGGCTGGCTGGGACGCTTTGTTGACCCGTATGTGCAACTGTCGGGTGGCGAGTCGGCGGACCGGCAAACTTTCGAGCGTGGCGTGAATGGCCAGCGCTACCTGAACGTGAGTGGTTGTGCGCAGGCGCTGGTCGCGGGGCAGTTGCGTGTGCGCGGGCGCTACTGCCGCGTTTTGGGCCAACCTGAACTGCGGATTTTCCGTCAACCCGATTATCGCCAGCAGCGGATCATGGTTGTCGCACCCCACGCCGATGATGCTGAGCTGGCCGCGTTTGGCCTGTACAGCCAGGCCAAAGAAGCCTGGATCGTGACCCTGACCGCTGGCGAAATCGAAGCCGGGCATTATCAGCAAATGGGCCTGCCACGGGCAGAGGCCGCCCGCCTCAAGGGCCGTTTGCGCGCCTGGGACAGCATGGTCGTACCGCGCTGGGCCGGGGTGCCTGAAGCCCATTGCGCGCAATTGGGTTATTTTTGCCTGCAATTGCCCGCCATGCAGGGCGCTCCCGATCAGCCGATGGCCTCGCGCGAGGCCGATTTGAGCGACATTCGCGTATTCCGCCAATTCAACCCGTTCCCGTTGCCCGCCGATCAGGACGGCGCGCCGACCTGGCATAACCTGCTGGCCGACTTGCGTGCATTGATTCTGCGCGCGCGCCCTGAAGTGATCGTGCTTCCGCACCCGTCAATCGACCCGCACCCGGACCATATCTGTGCCCATGACGCTGTCATCGAGGCCCTTGAAGGCCTGGAGTGGCAGCCGACCACGGTGCTCGGCTACGCCAACCACCTGCATGACAACGATCGCTGGCCGATGGGTAACAGCGGTGACGGCATTGCCTTGCCGCCGGTGTTCGATGCCACGCTCAGCCTGCGCCCTTGCAGCCTGCCGTTGAGCCTTGCACAGCAACGCGACAAGGCCATGGCGCTGGGGATGATGCATGACCTGCAGCCACGGGCTGCGCTCAAGCGCAGGATTAGACGATCGATACAGCAACTCCTGGCAGGCAGAAAGCCATCGCCTTATGGCGAGAATGAGTTTTTCCGCAAGGCCGTCAGGCGTCATGAGCTGTTTTGGCAACTAAAATAATAAGCACATATAAAAAGCGGTCATAGCATTGACCCTAATCTCGACCTTTACATTGAGTTCCCTGTGATAAAACCATCACCGCGTATTTTATTTGTGATCCCGTACTTCGGCCGCTGGCCGTTCTGGATGCCGTTTTTCCTAGAAAGCTGTCGGCACAATCCCGATATTAACTGGCTATTTTTCAGCGACTGTGGGGTACCTGAAAATCTGCCGGCCAATGTGACCGTTGAATCGATCAGCTTTACCGACTATTGCCGTAAGGTTTCTGAGCGCCTGAAGATCAATTTCGCACCCAAAGAGGCTTATAAACTGTGCGATATCAAGCCGGCGTTGGGCTATATCCACGAAGATCGTCTGCAGGGCTATGATTTCTGGGCCTTCGGCGATATTGATCTGGTGTACGGAGACCTGCGCAGTTATTTCACCGCCGAGCGGCTGGCCCGCTATGACCTGTTTTCAACCCACGAACGCCGGGTCGCGGGGCATTTGTGCCTGATGCGCAATACGTCATGCAAGCGCGAGCTGTTCATGCGGATAAAGGACTGGCAGCAGCGCTTTACTGACAATCAGCATCATGCGCTGGATGAAGGTGCCTTCAGCCGGATCTTCCTGTGGCGCAAGAACCTGCCCAAACCGCTGTTCGAGCTGGTGGGCAAGTTCAACCCGCTGCGTCGCACCAGTGAGTTTACCGAGGCCTTCAGTACCCCCGGCGGCTGCATTAAGTGGCATGACGGCACGGAAAATTTCCCGGGCAAGTGGTTCTGGAAAAACGGCATATTGAAAAACGATCGTGACGGCGATCACACCTTTCCTTACTTTCACTTCGTGTGTTGGAAGCGTAACGAGTGGGCCAAGCTGCCTGCTCCCGATCCAGTTGCAATCCAGCGTCTGGCGGCAGAGCCTGCCTGGGTTATTGATGCCACCGGATTTCACCGGGGAGAGTTATGAAGCGTTCCAAGGTTTTGCAATTGCAGCCCGACTACAACGTCAAGTCCCATGACTTTGCCGACCTCGCCGAGCAGATCGTACGCGCATTGCCCCGTGAGCATTACGAGATCACGGCGGCCTTTTTGCGTGGGCGCCCGGGGCCGGGCGAGCCAGTGAGCAAGGCCGACCACTCGGTGTATTTCGAGTTCAGCGACAAGTCGCTCAAGGGCATGCGGTTGCGCGCCATGTGGGCGTTGTACAAGTTCTGCCGCAAAGAGCAGTTTGATGTGGTGATCTGCAACCGCTTCAAGCCGGTGAACATGATGCTGCAGCTCAACCGCTGGCTGAAAATCCCGCTGTGCGTGGGTATTTCCCACGGGTTTGGCGAGTACGACCGTTTTTACCGGCGCAGCCAGGCCAAGCGCCTGATCGACAAGCACTGGCGCTTTGTCGGCGTGTCGCCTGCGGTCAAACAGTACCTGCTGGACTGCCAGTGCGGTTTCACCGACGCCAATACTTACGCGATCACCAACGCCATCGATATCGAGCAGGCCGAAGCCCTGCAGCTGCCACGCCAGCAGGCGCGTGAAAGGCTCGGCCTCGATCAGGATGCGCGGATGATCGGCGCGCTGGGACGTCTGGTGCCTATCAAGGGCCACCGCTTTTTGCTGCAAGCCTTCGCGGCATTGAAAGACAAATACCCGAACGCGCAATTGGCCATTATTGGTGCCGGCCGCGAGGAGTCGCGTTTGCGCGAGCAGATCGGGCAACTGGGGCTCGATGGTCGTGCGCATTTGTTGGGCTTCCAGGAGAACGCCCTGCAGTACGTGCGTGCTTTTGATATCTGGACCATGCCTTCACTGGCCGAAGGCCTGGGGCTGGCGCTGCTCGAAGGCATGAGTGGGCACTTGCCGGTGATCGCCAGCAATGTGCCGGCCATGCTGCCGCTGATTGAAGGGGCGGGTGGCCTGGCGGTGAAGCCCAGCGACGTGGCAACGCTCACCGCAGCGCTGGACGAGTACCTGGCCCTGTCGGACGACGCTTTGCGAGCCAAGGGCGAGCAGGCGTTCCGCTACTTGCAGCAAAACCACGACATTGAGGTATTCCGCCAGGAGTATCTGGACCTGATCGACTCGGGCCTGCGCCAGGCCCTTAAGGAACACCCATGACTGACTCGCAACCCCTGGTGACGGTGATCATCGCCTCCTACAACCACGGGCCCTACATAGAACAAAGCATCCAGAGCGTTCTGGATCAGACTTATCCCAATATCGAATTGCTGGTGATCGATGACGGCTCGCCTGATGACAGCGTGGAGCGTATCCAGCGTTTGCAGGCGGTACATGGTTTCGACTTTCGAGTGCAACAGAACCAGGGCCTGACCAATACCCTCAATGGTGCGATTGCCCGGGCCAAGGGCAGCCTGATCGTGCCCTTCGGTTCCGATGACATCATGATGCCGGACCGTATCGCGGTGCAGGTTGCCTACATGGATGGCAAGCCGGAAGTAGGTATTTGCGCGGGCAATATCGAGTTGATCGATGCCAATGGCAACCTGTTCCCGGAAAAACGCCAGCGCCGTGATGTACCGTTCCGGCGCCTGGACTTCGATGACATGTTCCTGGAGCGCAAACCGTATCCGCCTGCGCCGACCCTGATGATCCGCCGTGAAGCACTGGACAAGGTGGGGGGGTTTGACCCGAGCATTCGCCTGGAAGACTTGTATATCGAGCTGAAGATTACCCATGCAGGGTACTTTATCGACGGCCTGAACGTGGTGATGGCGCGCTATCGCAAGCACGCGACCAATTCGTACAAGAACCACCGGTTCATGATCGACAGCATTCTGCGCATTTATGCCCAGTTCAGCGATCACCCGCTGTACGACGAGGTGCGCTACAAGTTCCTCAATTCCATGTTCCTGAAAACGGCCAACCGCAATCGTGCCCTGGCTCGCGAGCTGTTGGCGCAGATTCCGTTCAAGCGCTGGACGGGCAAAACCTGGCGTGGGCTGGGGCGGCTGTATTTCTCACCCCTGGAAAAAGACTGACGGCGTGCGAGGGGTTATTCCGGCTCGACCTGTGAGGTTGTCCGGGTACGCCGGCGCAGTCGGCGCACAACCCTTTTGCCTGCGGCCATGCCCGGCTTCTCGATGTAGAGGAAGCTCAGGCTGCTGAGCACAATCAACAGGCAGCTGCTCAGGGCCGCCAGCAGCAGGAACACCAGCGGCTCTCTGGTATCCAGTGGCAGCCCCAGTGGCAGGCGTTGCAACATCAGCCAGATCAGGAATCCGTGTAACAGGTAGGTGCTGTAGCTGATTTCACCCATCCAGCGAATGCTGCGCTTGGCCAATGCGCCAAACAGCGTATGCCCGGAGGCGATGATCGAGAACGCCAGGGTAAGCAACAGCAGCGGGAAGAACGCAAAGCTCTTGCGGAACAGGGTCAGCACGGCCATCAGCACAACCAATGCAATGACCCCTGCAACGGGCGTCCGGCTCCAGGCCAGCAGCCTGGGCGTGCGTACCCAGTACGCCGCGGCCACGCCACCGAGAAAGCTCATCAGAATGTGCTTTTTCAGCGAGTGCTCCCAACCTACCACCTGATACAGCGCATAGATGGCGATCAGGCACAGTGCAGTCTGTCGCCAGTCGCTGCGGTACAGAAACACCATCCCGAACAGCGGCAACGCCATATAGAAGAACACTTCGTAGCTCAGGGTCCAGGTGACGTTGGCAATCAGCCCGCCGGTTTGCGGGAATTGATTGATGTCCGGGCGATCAAAAAACAGCCAGGCCAGTATCTGGCCGGCAATCTCCAGCGGGGTGTCCTTGAGTGTCCAGTCCTGGATGTAGAACACGCTGACAATCACCAGCAGCATCAGCGGCAAATATAGCGGGTACAGGCGGAAAACCCGGGACACGGCGAAGGCCAGCCAGTCGTATTCACGGCCTTTCTCGAGCAAACGCCCCCAGAACAGAAAGGCCGTGATCATGAAAAACAAGGCCACGCTGGCCAGGCCGATCTGGGCGTAGAACCGGGTCGAGGGCATTTCAAATGCCCCGGTATGCAGGAACACCCAGGTAATGGCGGTGTGGTGAATGAACACACCAAAGGCCAAATAGCCGCGCAAGCCATCAACACTGCTATAGCGGCCTTGAGCTGAGTGCTCCAGATTGCGCTGGATGGTCGGCGACCACCGCAGCAGCAATGCTGACGTCATGATCGCCAGGCCATAGGCCAGCACCGCCCACAAGGGGTTACTGCTGTCCAGGCTCAAGGCGCGTTGGTTTGAGCAAGTGCCATAACCTGGTTGCGCAGGCTTGTAACGGCAGGGGCGGGAGCCAGGGTGGCATAACCTTGCAGCAGCTCGGGCAGTTGCTCTTCGAACAGCCAGCGACGGTCTTCGGGGTAGCGTTGCATATGCCGCAAGTTGCGCTGGCGCAGGGCTATGCGCAGTGCCGAAGGATAAAGATGCATGTCGGCGATATCGATCAGGGCGAACTCGCCATCGTCCATCAACAACACATTGCCCAAGTGCAGTGAGCGGAAGTAAACGCCCTTGTCATGCAGGATCGCCAGGAACTTGCCGAAGCGCTCGACCAGGGCCTGGCGCATGGCCGGCGAACCCATCGACTGCATGACCTGGCGCAGGGTCTGGCCGGGCAGTGGTTGGTACAGCACGGCAGTGCTGCCATTGCGCAACTGAAACAGGTCGAGGGTTTTCGGCGCGGGAATGCCCATCGCCTGCAAGCGCTCACTGTTGACGGCAAAACGTTCCGAATAAGGGTTGAAGCTGCCCGAGGTATAGCAGCGGCGTGCGCGGAACAACTTGAGGAAGTTGCCGTTTTGCAGGCGCAGCACCTTGGGGCCCAAGCCATCTTCTTCAATCACCTGGGCATGGCTGGCAAGGGTATTGAAGGCGGCATCGGACAGGCGGTGAACCGGCCTGTCGCGCAGGCTCTTGAGGCGCAGGCCGATATTCAGTGCGGCGATCAGGGCCAGCGGGATCCACAGCAGATACCAGTGTTCCTTGGGGCGCGAGATGATCCCTCCACCCTCGGTCAGGCCGGCACCGATACCGTATACCAGCCAGGCGGAGGCCAGGATGAACAACGGCTGCACGCGGTGACGCCAGCTGCTGTACAGGCCCCAGGCCTGCATGAACAACCAGGGCAGCAGGCCGAGCAAACCGACGTAGAACAGTACCCCGAGGAAAAAATTATGGGGCTCGCTCAGGGGGTCGTCGGGATATTGTGGCAACGTCAGAGACAAGTGCGCGTCATAGCCATGACCGACCCACGGGCTTTGCGCGATCAGATCCAGCGCCATCTGCCACAGTTCAAAGCGGAACGAGCTGCCGCGGCTGACGAGCATGTCCCAGAACAGCGTGGCCACCACAATGCCCCCTGCAGCGAGCATGCTGATCAGGGCCAGTGAGCGACGGTTCCAGCAGATAAAGCTGAGCCAGACCATGGTCATGACGATGGCCAGCAGCGGGGTTCGGGAGCCGGTGGCGATCACCGCCGCAAACATGATGACAAAGGCGGGAATGGCCACAAACAGGGCTGGCGGGCGCTTGCAGGTCATGCCCAGGGTTAGCCAGTAGATGCAAAAGAACCCGAATGCGTGGGAGCTGAGCAGCGGATTGTCGAAAGCACCGGCTCCGATCATCCGCAGTTGCGGATCATGGTTGGGGTAGAACATGTACAGGTTGTACAGGGTCGCGACCAGGGCAATGACTGCGGCACCAAAAATGACCGGCTGCAGGCTGTCACTGCGGTATTTGACCAGCAATGTACCGCCCGCGAACAGCATGAACAGGTGCAGCGGGGGTTTGAACAGGCCGAGAATGCTCTCCTCGGTGTTGCTCCAGATCAGGCTGACCATGGCCCAAGCAGCAAACAGCAGGAAGCCTGCGATCAACGGTTCACGCAAGATGTCCCGGAGTTCTTTGGGCCGCAAGACAAGGGCAATCAGGGTCGGAATGCTGAACAGCCCGTAATACAGTTTGTGATGCAGGCTTCGTCCAGGTAGAAAATAAAGGTCGGATAAAAGTAATAAAAGGCCGACAGGCAGCAGCCATAGGCAAATGAAATCAAACACCCGTTGTTTTGAATAATTTAAGTAGCTCAATTGCATGCTGAAAGGTTCGTTCCAGATTTTGGACGGCCATACTAGCGCACTGGCCCTGTAGTGTCGTTTTTACTGCCCCACGAGGCCGGGCTACAAGCGGCAGTCAGTACACCAGAGAAGCTGTGATAAAGTCAGCTTCCTTTTTTACTAACCGCCGCGTGATATGACCGAATCCAGCCCCAGCACAAGCGAATCGAGCTTGAAGATATATCTGCGCCTGCTCAGCTATGTCCGGCCTTATGTCGGCCTGTTCCTGCTGAGTATCGTCGGGTTTCTTATTTTCGCTTCGACCCAGCCAATGCTTGGTTACATCCTCAAGTATTTCGTCGATGGCCTGTCCAATCCGGACGCAGTGCTGTTTCCTTCCGTTCCCTATCTGCGTGATCTGCGCCTGTTGCAGGTCGTGCCGATCCTGATTGTGTTGATCGCCGCATGGCAGGGCCTGGGATCCTTCCTGGGCAACTACTTCCTGGCCAAGGTCTCCCTGGGCCTGGTACACGACTTGCGGGTTCAGCTGTTCAACAACCTGCTGGTCTTGCCCAACCGCTATTTCGACAAGCACAACTCGGGCCATCTGATCTCCCGTATTACCTTCAACGTGACCATGGTCACCGGTGCTGCCACCGATGCGATCAAGGTGGTGATCCGTGAAGGTATGACAGTCGTATTCCTGTTTGGCTCGTTGCTGTGGATGAACTGGCGCCTGACGCTGGTTATGGTCGCGATCTTGCCACTGATTGCGGTCATGGTGAGCACAGCCAGCAAAAAATTCCGCAAGCAAAGCAAGAAGATTCAGGTGGCGATGGGTGACGTAACCCACGTTGCCTCGGAAACCATCCAGGGCTACCGCGTTGTGCGCAGCTTTGGCGGTGAGGCGTATGAGCGCAAGCGCTTCCTGCAGGCGAGCCAGAGCAACACCGACAAGCAACTGCGCATGACCCGCACCGGGGCTATCTATACCCCGATGCTGCAACTGGTCATCTATGTAGCTATGGGCATCCTGATGTTCCTGGTGCTTTACCTTCGTGGTGACTCGTCGCCTGGCGACATGATCGCCTACATCACCCTGGCCGGCCTGTTACCCAAGCCGATTCGTCAGCTGTCTGAAGTCAGCTCGACGATCCAGAAGGGTGTAGCGGGTGCCGAAAGCATCTTTGAACAGCTGGATGAGAAACCGGAAGTCGATACCGGCACTGTTGAGCGCGACCACGTCACTGGCCGTCTGGAAGTGCGCAATCTGAGCTTCACCTACCCGGACACCGACCGTCAGGTGCTCAGGGACGTGAGCTTTTCGGCCGAACCGGGGCAAATGGTGGCATTGGTGGGGCGTTCCGGCAGTGGCAAGTCGACATTGGCGAACCTGATTCCGCGTTTCTATCACCACACAGCGGGCGAAATTCTGCTCGATGGTGTTGAAATCGAAGATTACCGTCTGCTCAACCTGCGCCGTCATATTGCCCAGGTAACCCAGCATGTGACCCTGTTCAGCGATACCGTGGCCAACAATATTGCCTACGGTGACCTGGCGGGTGCCCCGCGTGCCGACATCGAAAAAGCCGCGCGTGATGCTTACGCGATGGACTTTATCGAGCAATTGCCACAAGGCCTGGACACCCAGGTCGGTGAGAACGGCGTGCTGCTTTCCGGCGGTCAGCGTCAGCGTCTGGCAATTGCCCGGGCGTTACTCAAAAACGCACCGCTGCTGATCCTGGATGAGGCCACCTCGGCGCTGGATACCGAGTCCGAGCGCCATATCCAGGCGGCACTCGACCACGTCATGAAAGGTCGCACCACGCTGGTGATCGCTCACCGGCTGACCACCATCGAGAAAGCCGATCTGATTCTGGTGATGGATCAGGGCCAGATTGTCGAGCGCGGTACCCATGCCGAGCTGATGGCGCAAAACGGTTACTACGCACGCTTGCACTCGATGGGGCTTGATGCGCCTGAGGTCTCCGGCGATATCGCCTGAGGCCTATACTGATACCTGTGGAGGCAGGCCTGCCTCCACGGGGAATCTTCATCTTGAGTCTTGTAGCTCATGTCTGATTCTCATTCGCTGCGATTAATACCGTGAACTGACCTGCGTTCACCCTGTGTTAATATCGCGCCCCTGTTCATTTTGTATGTGGGTTGTCCATGAAGTTGTCCATGCCGCGATTCGATCAAGCCCCTGTCTTGGTGGTAGGCGATGTCATGCTCGACCGTTATTGGCATGGCGGGACCTCACGGATTTCCCCTGAGGCGCCGGTGCCGGTGGTCAAGGTCGAGCAAATCGAAGACCGCCCGGGCGGCGCTGCCAACGTTGCGCTCAACATCGCTGCACTGGGCGCGCCTGCCTCGCTGGTGGGGGTGACCGGCGACGACGAAGCCGCCGACAGCCTGGCCAACCGGCTCAAGGGTGCGGGTGTTCGTGCACTGTTCCAGCGTATTGCGCACCAGCCGACCATCGTCAAGCTGCGGGTCATGAGCCGTCACCAGCAATTGCTGCGTATCGATTTCGAAGAACCGTTTGCCACCGACGCCCTGGCGTTGGGCGCTGAAGTTGAAAACCTGCTTGAAGGCATCAAGGTGCTGGTGCTGTCCGACTACGGCAAGGGTGCCCTGAAAAACCATCAGGTGCTGATCCAGGCCGCACGTGCCAGGGGCATTCCGGTGCTGGCCGATCCCAAGGGCAAGGATTTCTCGATCTACCGTGGCGCCAGCCTGATTACGCCAAATCTCAGTGAGTTTGAAACCATCGTCGGTGGTTGCACCGACGAGGCCGACCTGGTGGCCAAGGGCGCCAAGCTGATGGCAGATCTGGACCTGGGTGCCTTGCTGGTGACCCGTGGCGAACATGGCATGACCCTGTTGCGTCCGGGCTTTGCCGCCATGCACCTGCCGGCCCGTGCCCGAGAAGTGTTTGACGTAACAGGGGCTGGCGATACCGTCATCTCAACCCTGGCCGCAGCCATTGCTGCCGGTGAGGAACTGCCCCACGCCGTGGCCCTGGCCAATCTGGCGGCGGGTATTGTGGTCGGCAAGCTGGGTACGGCAGCCATAAGTGCGCCGGAACTGCGTCGGGCGATCCAGCGCTCAGAAGGGTCGGAGCGTGGTGTGCTGAGCCTCGATCAGCTGTTGCTGGCCATCGAAGATGCGCGGGCGCACAACGAAAAAATCGTCTTCACCAATGGTTGTTTCGATATTTTGCATGCCGGGCATGTGACCTATCTGGAGCAAGCGCGGGCCCAGGGCGATCGTTTGATCGTTGCAGTCAACGATGATGCTTCGGTGAGTCGCCTCAAGGGTCCGGGTCGCCCGATCAACAGTGTGGACCGTCGCATGGCTGTACTGGCCGGTCTGGGCGCCGTGGACTGGGTGATCAGCTTTCCTGAAGCCACGCCGGAAAATCTGCTGGCTCAGGTCAAGCCTGACGTGCTGGTCAAAGGCGGTGATTACGGCATCGATCAGGTGGTTGGCGCCGATATCGTGGCCGCCTATGGCGGTACGGTTAAAGTGTTGGGGCTGGTTGAAAACAGCTCGACCACAGCCATTGTCGAGAAAATTCGCGGTCAGTGATCGACCGCACACCCCCTGTGGGAGCGGGCTTGCTCGCGATCGGGTCGACTCGGTGTAACTGAAAAACCGAGTTGTCTGAATCGCGAGCAAGCCCGCTCCCACATTTGAATCTAAGACTTTTTCACCACCTTCCTGAAAATCTGCCGCGCCTTGCCGGTCAGGCGCTTGAGCCGTGACTCGGGTTTGGGCGGGGTTAAACCCTGTTGCCGAACCCAATCCTTCCAGCGAATCCGCTCGTCATGGACCACCCAGCCGTCCTGCGGTGCAAAGCTCTCGGCCAGCCGCACGCCACGGGTACTGGCAGGTTGCAGGCGGTCTTTGCTCAGGGTGTATAACTCGGCGCAGGGCCGGCCTTCCGTGAGCGGGATCAGGTACAGATCCGGGCGCTTGCGGTCCAGCCGCGCTACCAGTTGATCCCCTTCAAGCCGCTCTTCGACATGGAAAAGGCTCAGGGACTTGGCCTCTTTGGGCACTTCCAGACGCAGGTCGTAAATCAGTTGCAGCGATGCTGTCGGCAAGTGCACGTAGGTCCGTGGCCGCTCCAGCAAGGGCTGGCTGCCACAGCTTACAGGCCGTGTCGCACCGGACAGGGGGGTCAGGCGAAAGGGCATGGCCTCGCGGTAATGCAGCGCGGCGGCGTAGGGCGCAGGCAGCCATGTTTCATTGAACCGCCCGCTCAGCCAGCCTTCGGGGGTTTCCAGCAGGCACTCTTCGGCAATCTCCTGGATGGCTGTGTGCAGGGGCAGGCTGACCTCGTGGGCTGGCACGTAACCAGAGATCAGCTTGAGCACCACATCGCCCCGATCCTGACGACGCTGACGTACCAGCACCCAGTAGTCGCGACCTTGCCAACTCATGGTCAGTCGCACGGATACGCCAAGGTTGGCCAGCTCCAGCGAAAAACGCTCATTATCGGCAACCTTGACCGGGCGGCGCTTTAGCAGGGTCTGCGCGAAGTTCAACGGCATGCCGATGCTTTGATAGCTCAAGCCCTCTGGCGTGGCTTCGACAAATAACGGCAGGGTTTTGAAGTCGCTGGGGTTCTTGCGGATCAGCATGCGCGGCATGTCGGCTCCTCCTTGCGTCGGGGTCGGCCGCGTCGGCGGCTTCAGGTTTTACGCAGAACCTGCGCAACGGTCGCCACGTTATGGGCCAAGTGCAGCGGATTGATGGTGCCGACAATAGCACTGGCAACCCCGTGATGGCCAAACACCAGTTCGAAGCTGGCGCGCACCGGATCGACCCCAGGGCTCAAGCACACATGCCCGCTGGCCAGCGCCTTTTTAACCAGAATGGCCTTGCCGTGGGCCGCGGCGTAATCGATCACCGGCCGCTCGGCCTGTTCATTGAGGTTGTAGGTGACCATCGCGCAATCACCGGTTTCCAAGGCCTTGAGCCCTCCTTCAACGGTTTTGCCCGACAAGCCGAAACCGCGAATCTTGCCCTCGCGTTTGAGTTCGGCCAGGGTCTCGTAGACCTCGCACTCATTGAGAACCGCAAGGTCATTGCCGTCAGAGTGCACCAGCACCAGATCGATAAAGTCCGTTTCAAGACGTTGCAGGCTGCGTTCCACCGAGCGCCGGGTATGTGCGGCGCTGAAATCATGACTCGACTGGCCGTCGACAAACTCTTCGCCGACCTTGCTGACGATCACCCAGTCCTGGCGCTGACCACGCAATAGCGGGCCAAGGCGTTCTTCACTGCGGCCATAGGCGGGGGCGGTGTCGATCAGGTTGATGCCCAGGTCGCGGCTGAGCTTGAGCAGCATCTGCGCTTCGTTATCATCCGGAATCTTGAAGCCGCTGGGGTACTTGACCCCCTGGTCGCGGCCCAGCTTGACGGTGCCCAGCCCCAGTGGCGAAACCAGCAGGCCGGTACTGCCCAGCGGGCGATGGAAGTCGTGCAGGGTTGGCTGGCTCATGGCAACAGTTGCTCCCACGCGGTTTTTCCCAGGGGTGGACGTGGCAGCGGGGGGAGGGCCGGTGCATTGCCCGGTTTGATTCCGTCGTGCTCCAGCGCTTGCAGCACCCGGTCAGAGAAGTCCGGTGCCAGTGCCAGCTTGGTCGGCCAGCCGACCAGCAGACGGCCCTGGTCCGAGAGAAAAGCGTTGTCCGGGCGTACCAGCCCCGACTGCGCAGGCTCGGCACGGTTGACCCGCAACGTGGCCCACTGCGCCTGGCTCAGGTCAACCCAGGGCAGCAGGTTGCCCAGCTCTTTTTTCGCCACGGCGATTTGCTCGGCAGGTTCGCGGGCCACGCCATCGGCTTCGGCGATATCACCGCCCAGATACCACACCCACTCGCCATTGGCCGCGGGGTGAGTGGTTACCGTAATGCGTGGCTTGGGCCCACCGCCCAGGCAGTGGGCGTACAGCGGCTTGAGGCTGGGCCCCTTGACCAGCACCATATGCAGCGGGCGCAGTTGCTGGGCCGGAACGCTGATGCCGACACTGGCCAGCAGCTCGGCATTGCCGCCACCTGCACTGAACACAATACGCTGGGCGTGAATCTCCAGACCGTCGACCCGCAGGCCAATCAGTTCGTCGTTGTCAAACAGCGGTTCAATCACCTGCCCGGCCAGCAGGCCATCCCCCGCCAACTCCGCCAGACGCTCGATCAGGCTCGGGACGTCGACTACCAGCTCCGCCAGGCGATACACCTTGCCTTTGAAACGTGGATCTTGCAGGGCCGGGGGCAACTGGTCGCCCTTGACCTGATCGACCCGGCCACGCACGGCCTTGCTGGCAAAAAAGCTGGTGAGGTTACCCGCGAGGGTGCCCGGCGACCACAGGTAATGGGCTTCGGAAAGAAGGCGCACACCACTCAGGTCGAGTTCGCCGTCGCCGGCCAGGGCTTCGCGCCAGCGGCGCGGCATATCGGCGATGGCTTCGGACGCCCCGGTCAGGGCACCGTGCAGCGCATATTTGGCGCCGCCATGAATGATGCCTTGAGATTTCACACTCTGCCCGCCCCCCAGGCTTTCACGCTCGACCACAATCGTGGAGAAGCCCTGGCGACGCAGGCGGGCATTGAGCCAAAGGCCGGCAACCCCAGCGCCGACAATCAGCACGTCGGTGGAAATAACAGATGGCATGGGCGACCTCGGCGTTTAAAGACAAAGACCGCAAGTATACAGCCTGATCCACAACCTGGCCTGAGCCTGTAAACCTGCGTAGCAGCTGCCGAAGGAACGAGGTGTGGTGTTTTCGTTGCTGGATTCAATGCCCCGCTGTTTTCGAGAACAGTTGAATCACCACCACCCCCAGCACAATCAGGCCCATGCCGAGCATGGCCGGGATGTCGAGTTTTTGCCCGTAGATAAACAGCGCTGCGACACTCACCATCACAATGCCCATACCCGCCCACACCGCGTAAGCCACGCCCACGGGAATGGTGCGCACCACCAGGGTCAGCATCCAGAATGCCGTGGCGTAACCGGCAATCACCAGGATCAGCGGCAGCGGTGTGCTGAAACCCTTGATCGCTTTCATGGAGACGGTGGCGATGACTTCGGCGCAAATGGCAATGGCCAGGTAATAGTAGGCGTTCATGGTGGAGTCCTGAGTGTGGAGCGGGGCAATTTAGCAGCAAGGCATTCTAGTAGTTGTGAAAGTGTGTAGTGCATTCTGGTTGCGACAGGGTAGGGAGTATTCGGTGCCATCATCGTGAATACTTTTTCAAGTAAACTCCGCACCCATGAATAGAACTCTCTACACCTTGCTGTTTCATCTGGGGCTGCCACTGGTGGCGATTCGATTGTGGCTGCGGGCGCGCAAGGCGCCCGCTTATGCCCGGCGTATTGGTGAGCGTTTCGCCTTGAATCTGCCGACCCTGCAGCCGGGGGGGATCTGGGTGCATGCGGTCTCGGTGGGCGAGAGCATCGCTGCCGCGCCGATGATTCGTGAGCTGCTAAAACGTTACCCACAGCTGCCAATCACAGTGACGTGTATGACACCCACCGGGTCCGAGCGGATCCAGGCGCTGTTCGCGAATGAGCCGCGTATTCAGCATTGCTACCTGCCTTACGACTTGCCGTGGGCGGCCGCGCGCTTTTTGAATCGCGTGCAACCCAAACTCGCGGTCATCATGGAAACCGAGTTGTGGCCCAATCATATCCATCAGTGTGCCAAGCGCGGCATACCGGTGGCGCTCGCCAATGCCCGCTTGTCGGCACGCTCGGCCAAGGGCTATGGCCGCTTCGCCCGCCTGACCCGGCCCATGTTGGAAGAAATGAGCCTGATTGCCGTGCAGACCGAAACCGAAGCCGAGCGCTTTCGTCAATTGGGTGCACGACCTGAGTGCGTTGAGGTCACCGGCTCGATCAAGTTTGACCTGACCATCGACCCCCAGCTGCTGGTCGATGCCCGGGAGCTGCGTGAGCAGTGGCAGGCTCTGGCTCGCCCGGTATGGATTGCAGCCAGCACCCACGAGGGGGAGGACGAGATTGTGCTCGCGGCCCATCGGCAATTGCTTGGCCATTACCCCAATGCGTTGCTGATGCTGGTGCCTCGGCACCCGGAGCGCTTCAATCAGGTATTCGAGCTGTGCCAGCGCGAAGGGTTTGCCACGGTGCGCCGTTCCAGTGGCGAGCCGGTCACCGCAAGTACCCAGGTCATGCTGGGTGATACCATGGGTGAATTGCTGTTTTTGTACGCGCTGGCAGACACCGCTTTTGTGGGGGGCAGTCTGGTTCCCAATGGCGGGCACAACCTGCTGGAACCGGCGGCGCTGGCCAAACCGGTGTTGAGCGGGCCACATCTGTTCAACTTTCTGGAAATCAGCGCGATGCTGCGCGACGCCGGAGCACTGGAAGAAGTGGACGACGCCCAAGGGCTGGCGCTGGCGGTACAGCGCTTGTTCGAGTTGCCGCAAGACGCCCGGCGCATGGGCCAGGCGGGCCTTAAAGTCATGCAGCGCAATCAGGGCGCCTTGCAGCGGTTGCTCGATGGCCTGGGACGGTTGATGTCGCGCTAGTCGGCCAGTGGCAGAAACCAGCGTTCGGCCAGGTCTTTACCAATCTGGCCGCGATGCACGTTTACGATGGCAGGGGCAGTTTTAGCCTTGTCCAGCTGGACGATGTAGCTGAATTTTCGCTGCTCTTTTGTCTTCAAGTGAGCGGCCGTGTAGTTCGCTTTCGGGGTATGGGCCTCGTCATAGTGAAAATGGGCATACCACAGCGGGCTGCCCTGGCGGTCGTTGACGGCGTACTCCTGCATGTAGTCCTGCCGCTCACCGGTTAACGGGATGCGCTTGCCTAGCCCCGCTATCTGGACCTGTTTCTCATCAATCAGGTACTGCAGGTTGCCATGGGTCGGCGGCAGTTCGAAGCTCAACTTGATGCGCATCTCCCTGCCTTCCCTGATCATTTTTTGGGCAGCACTGCGCATGCTGTCGATCAGGGTCTGATCGTCCTGGGACCTTGAATCCTCGGCTTGGGTCTGCAGGGCCAAGTGCAGTTCAGTAGCCAGCTTGTCGAGCTTATTGGCTTCGCGAATGAGTTCTTCTTCGACTTCCTGCGGGTAGCGGGTACTCATGCTGTGCACTGTGGCCTTGTGCAGATGCCATTCGGACAAGGCGTAAAGTTTGCGCGCATCACCCTTGATGATATTCAGTGCCCGTGTGCGCGGTGATTCAGTGCGCACGGTTTTAATCTCGATCCATTCGTCCTCGTGCTGCAAATAAGTCGACAGTAATTGCTCGTCATAGTCTGAGCGGATTTCAATGACATCACTCAGCCATTCGTTGTCTGCGGGCCGGAGTTCGCCGATCAATTTGCCCTTGCCACGGACATGAATCACTTTTTTGGAGCGACTGCCAGCGGCAGGTGGTGTGCGCTTTCCAGGTCTTTGTGCGGGGGGCTGCGGGGGCGGCTTGATCTCGGCCGCCAGTTGGCGGGTGACATCCTGATAGAGCTCTGTCAGCAACAGACGAAGCTTTTTGAAGTACTCGGGATCCAGTTCATCGGCATACATCAAGCCAATGCCTTCCAGGGCATCCAGCGCCTGGCCGTAGTTCTCCGCGAGGCTGTCCAGTACCTCCAGGCGTTTGTCAGCGTCGATTTCCAGAGTATTGAGCTGGTTATGGGTGTGGGTGTGCTCATTGAGCGGGTCAATGGCGCTATCAAGGCTTTCTTCTGTGAGACTGCTTGCGGAGGGGGTGGAGCTGGCCTGTTTCAGGCAGTCGAGCTGAAAACCCTTGAGGGTCAGGCTGGTATGTCCAGCCGCAGGTATTGAACGGGCCAGTTCGGTAGCGGCAGCGATGCCCGCTTCGCCGAAGTTGTACAACTGCTCCAGATAGCCGTCTCTTTGCTCGATACGTTCTATCGTGATCTCGTTGATTGCCACCTGCTCGCGGTTTGACTGTGCATACCCCTGGGGGTCTGCCTGTACCGCGGCCTCGATATCAGCGTCCTCTGCATTGAACTGCGGCCACTTGTTGATCAGGGCTCTTTGTTCGTTTGCCGAGACAACCAGGGAGATGATCCGGTTGTCGAAGGACTTCTCCAGCATGGAAATCACGATCGTTTCGTGAAAGGGGATATCAAGCTTGCTGCGTTCCTCGGCAGTGGCCAGCAATGCCTGGTAACCGCTCAACTCCGCGTGCAGTGCGGTTTTGAGCCTCTCGCGTAAAGCGGCGAGCTGCTCGGCAGTGAAGCGTGGGTCTGCCATTGCACTTCTCAGGGCGCTGTGGGTGATATCAACGGCCTTCTGCCGCGGAGCTTCAAGGGGGTAAAAGTCAGTCAGCTGTGTTTGCAGTTCACTTTTACGCCGGGCTTTTTGCGCTTGCAGGGACGCTATGCGTCTGGAGAGGCCCCCAGCCTGTAAACGCAGGCGGGTGTCTACAAACCAATTGCCTTTACCATCCGTTCTCAGGTTCGGGCCAATGCGATTGATATCGGTGTTTGAAGAGATGGCGACATTATCTTCGCTGTCGATGTGCACGGGGTACAGCCCTTCACCGAGCAAGGCGTGCCACTTCTGATCAATTAAATAAAGCCCCTTGAACATGCCGTCGGGTATCGGAGGCGGTAAAGTTTCGGGTCGCGCCACCTTGAAACTGGCCAACAGCTCGCGTCTGCTGGCAGTCAGGCGATCGCTGGCGCTGGCGATGCCCAAGTCCAGCTCGGTGCTGCGGGCACCAGGCAACTCGCCGGGCAGGGCCACGATGCCCGTGACAATTTTGGGCGGCTCCGGCTCCGGCCAGATTTCGGCGATACGGGCCGGCGCCTGCGCTCGCAAGGCCTTGCTCATTAACCCTTCTGGAAGTGGTGTGAGTTTCTGCAGAGCCGTCTGGGACTGGTGGAACAGCAACATGCCCAGGTTAAGCAATACATCGGCGGCTGCCAGCTCGCGAGTCGCGGCGTCACTGCTGGCAAGAGCGGGGATGTCCTGGCTGGCCAGTTTCGCGACACTCAGCAAACCGCCGGTCAGCATGATGGGGGGTGGCAAGCCCGGCAGCAGCAACAGGCTGTTGAAAATCAGGCTGCCACCTTCCAGTAGCACCCCCCAGCGGCTTTCCGTATTGGACACCGAATCTGTGTTCGCCTGCTCCACCAGCGCCCTGGCATTACAGCCAAAGAGGTACTGCATCAACTGGCCGTTCTGTAGAAATTGCAGTAACTCGTCGCTGCCGTTGGTGGCCAGCCTGGCAGGACCCGGCCGTTCAATCGGAGCGAACTCACTGCCCAAACCGAAGCGCAGGTAATGTGGCTCCTTGAAGCCGCCGTTGTCGTAGATCGGACGGGCAATGTCACTCAACCAGGTCAGTACGCTGGTTTGCAGAGGCGAGGGCTCGACAATGGCGTCCAGCAGTGCGTCGCGGGTGCTGAACTCCAGCAGTGATGGCGAGTAAAAAGGCCGGTACAGCACATGTGGCCCATACTCGACGTTGGCCGGCTCGATGATAAACATGTTGCCCACAATGTCGGGCAGGGCTTCGGGGTGGCGTAGCAGGGCCAAATGACGAATGACCACTGCCAGTCCTTCGACCTGTTGCTCAGCGGCGCAGGTGTGTACCACTGCGGCCACATGGCGGGCGCCCAGCGGGGTCAGGCCATTTTGTTTTTTCAGGCTCAGTTCCAGCGCTTCCATCGGCAGTTGCACGCTGGTTTGAGTGGCGAAAAACCTTTCGCGCACCAGGGCGTCGGGTGTGTTGCTCAACAGTGCGTTTTCAAGATACTTGGGGTACACCCTGCCGATATCGACCTTTTCGATCAGCCCGCCGCGTCGGGTGATGTAGTCGGGCGTCAACCATCCTGGCAGTGGCTCCCCCAGGCGATGGCGCAGGCTGAGTGCACCTTCGGGCCGACCGATCAGATTTTTCAGGGACAGCTCGGTCAGGCTCATGGTGGTGCTCTCCACGATGCCGATGGTCCCGGGCAGGCCGGTGGCGGACAGAAAAGTCAGCTCGATATCATTGGGTGCAAACTGATCCATGCGCTCTTGCATGGGGATATCTTGCTCGAATTGTCGCTGGTCGGCGCGCATTTGCCAGTGCAACGCGTCGGCGGCATAGGTGTGGATGTCGCTGATGCCATACAGGTAGGTCTTGCCTTCGCTGGCCTGTTTGGCGGCATACAGGGCAAGGCTGTAATGGCGATAGCGTGCGATGCTGGCCGCTGACGCGTTATTCAGCCATTCGGGCAAGTGGTTTTTGACCGTTGTAAGGCTCTGCAAGGTGGCTTTGGGCGCGTCGGCAAAGTATGCCGAGGTATCCGTGATGGACCTGTAAACCCTTTGCAGTGCCTGCCAGCCGATACTGGACGGCACTTTTAGCGTGGCTGTGCGTTCAAGTTGCCGGTTCAGAATGGCGGCGGCGCTGGCATCGAAAAAATTACCCTCCAGCTCAAATTGCTTCATGCGAATTTCTTTTACGGTGTACGAGCTGATGATTTTCCTGGCCCAGGCCTGACCCAGTGTGGCCATGCTTTTAAAGGTGAGGGTGTCGCCGTCAGCTTTGCACATCAGCACCTGGTTTCGGGTGACCAGAGCAATCCTTGTATTGAGCCCGGAGTAAACCACCTCAGGATTCAGCAGGGTGGCTTCGAGCCAATAGGCGCGCACAGCGTTCTCGCCATACAGGCGGATACGCTCTTCGAGGTCAGGCGTGGTGATGACCTGGTTGATGGCAGCAAGGGCGGCCGGGTTCAGACCGGTTTGCCGAATTGCACCAATTGTCAGGGTGTCCCGCATCACATCGCTGAGCCACCGCCAGCGGCTGGTGCCGGTATCGGTTTTTTTTGTCCACCACTGGTGCAGTGCATTCTGCAGTCCGACGGGCAGGCGCCAGGGGAGCTCCTTGACCAGGCTTTCGATAACCTGCATATCCAGCTCACCGTCATCGGGCTTGAGCCAGTCGGGGGCGTTATCGGTCAGGTAGTAGGGTTGTGTGTTGACGGGGCTTAAATCCAGCGTGACACCGCTACCCAGGTAATCCAGCACCCGGGGCATGAACGGCTCCAGCGACCAGCCTCCACCGGGCCTGGGCACGGCCAGGCGGGTGCGTTCGAGGCTGATTCGCAGTGAGGGATAGCGCTGTGCAATGGCCGCTGCGAGCATTTGCCGGGCGACCGTTGTGAGTGGGGGCGGGTTGGCGAACTGTGCCCGTACGGCATTTTCGGGCAGGGCGAGGGAGGGCGAGGGGACTGTAGGCATGAGCGTTCCTGTGTTGCGTTCCAGAAGGTCATACGACCGATGCCGTATTAACTTCTGGAGCGTTCAAGGAACGGTGTTAGCTGGATATGTCAGCCAATCAAATTGCGCGAAAGTCAGTTGCCCGGCGAGCGCAGATTGGCTTCGGCGGCCTTGGCCAGGTCCGGTGGCAGAAAGTCCTTGTCCGGGTTGTAGTCGGCTTTCAAATAATGTGACAGCGCTTCCAGATCCCCCGGGTTCAACGTTCCTGCAGCCTGCTTGAGGCGCAGGTTGTCGAGGATGTAGTCGTAGCGGCTGTTGTTGTAATCACGTACCGAGTTGTACAGCTGGCGCTGGGCGTCGAGCACGTCGACGATATTGCGTGTACCCACCTGGTAGCCGATTTCCGTGGCTTCCAGTGCGCTCTGGTTGGAGATGATCGACTGTTTGCGTGCCTGCACCTGTTCAACGTCGGTGTTGACCGCGCGGTGCAGGTTGCGTGTGTTTTCCACCACCTGACGGCGCAAGGCTTCACGCTGTTGTTCGGTCTGGTCCAGGCGAGAGTACGACTCGCGCACCTGGGAGCTGGTCAGCCCGCCGCTATAGATCGGGATATTCAACTGCACGCCGATGCTGCGCTGGGACACGTCGCCGCCGTAACGCTGGTTCAGGGCGTTGGGGTTGCTCAAACCGAAAGCGTCGTTGTCGCCGGTTTTGTACTGTGCCACGGCATCGAGGGTTGGCGCATGGCCAGCCTTGCGCTGCTTGAGGGTTTCTTCGGCGGCGTTTACTGCGTAATTGCTGGCCAGCAGGTTGAGGTTCTGCTGCGCGGCGGTGTCTACCCATGACTTGGCGTCATTGGGCATCGGCGGCAGGATCGGCAAGGTGTGACGCATGCCTTCAATCGCATTGTACTGGCGGTTGGTCAGGGTGATCAGCGATTCAAAAGCGTCTTCGACCTGACGCTGGGCCAGCATCCGGTTGGCCCGCGCCGTATCGTAGCTGGCCTGGGATTGCAGCACGTCAGTCTTGTCCGACAGACCCACGTCAAAGCGCTCGCGGGACTGGTCCAGCTGGCGCTTGAACGCGGCCTCTTCGGCCTTGGTCGCCGCCAGTGTGTCCTGGGCGCGCAGTACCGAGAAGTAGGCATTGGCGCTTTGCAGAATCAGGTTTTGCTCGGTGGCCGAGAGTTGCAGTGCAGCCTGTTCGTTGATCGATTCGGCGGCTTTCAACTGGAACCAGCGGTCAATCCGGAAAATCGGCTGTGCCAGCGTGGCCTGATAGACCACGGCGCTGCGGGTGGTGGTCAGCGATGGCTGGTCGATGGCCGTGCGCACGTTGCTCGACTCGGCCCCCCCTGACAGGTTGGGCAGCAAGCCAGCACGGGCCTGGGGCACCACTTCCTTTTGCGCCTCGTAACCGGCGCGGGCCGCCGCCAGGTCGGCGTTGTTGTCGACCGCTTCGTGGTAAACGCTGACCAGGCCGTTTTGGCTGGACAATGGGGCGGTGGTTTCCAGCGCCATTGCGCTGGACGCCCAAGACACGGCGATAGCCAGTGATAGTTTGCGCAGCATGAGCGATCCCTAGTTCAAGAATGCGAAAAATGAAAGCCCGAGTCCGACTCGCGGTTTCAAGAAGTAGCGAGTGTAGTAGTGGTGGCACCTTGCAACAATGCCGTTCTTGCGCCTTTTATCACGCCATTGATTGAGGGGTTGGCGTTCTGCCTCACTCTTCTCTAGACTGGGCGCGTTCTTGTCGGGGTGCCTTGCTATGAGGCTGAGATCGAATAATTTCGGATCCCGTTGAACCTGATCAGGTTAACGCCTGCGTAGGGAACAAGATTTCTCGTCTCCCGGCGAGTCCTCTTGAGTGCTGTCCGGGATTGATTGGTCAAAAAATGATCAATCATTCGAGGCCGTCACTCAGCACCCAGTCCTTGGGTGCATCCGTACATTTTTCAGGTTCTCCCTCCGACAATCCGCCTGGATGCAGTCTGGAGAGCCGTGATGAGTACAAAACCAAAAAACGCGATCAATCTCAGTGATTCGGCCAAGGTCGATGAGCAGTCGGTCAAGCCGTTTACCCGCTCGCAAAAAGTCTACGTACAGGGTTCGCGCCCGGACATTCTGGTGCCGATGCGTGAAGTCAGCCTGGATGTCACACCTACCGATTTTGGCGGTGAAGTGAACGCCCCGGTATTGATCTACGACACTTCGGGCCCGTATACCGACCCGTCGGTGCAAATTGATGTGCGCAAAGGTCTGGGCGATGTGCGCTCGGCGTGGATTGACGACCGTGACGACACCGAGCGCCTGCCGGGCCTGAGCTCCAACTTTGGGCAGATGCGCCTTGAAGATGCAGAGTTGACCAAACTGCGCTTCGCCCACGTGAAGAACCCGCGTCGGGCCAAGGCCGGTGCCAACGTCAGCCAGATGCACTATGCGCGTCAGGGCATCATCACCGCCGAGATGGAATACGTCGCCATCCGCGAAAACATGAAGCTGCAGGAAGCCCGCGCCGCCGGTTTGCTTGACCAGCAGCATCCGGGCCACAGCTTTGGCGCCAGCATCCCGAAAGAAATCACCGCCGAATTCGTGCGTGATGAAATCGCCCGCGGCCGCGCCATCATCCCGGCCAACATCAACCACGTTGAGCTGGAACCGATGATCATCGGTCGCAACTTCCTGGTGAAGATCAACGGCAATATCGGCAACAGTGCGCTGGGCTCTTCTATTGAAGAAGAAGTGGCCAAGCTGACCTGGGGCATTCGCTGGGGATCGGACACGGTCATGGACCTGTCCACCGGCAAGCACATTCACGAAACCCGCGAGTGGATCATCCGCAACTCGCCGGTGCCGATCGGTACGGTGCCGATTTACCAGGCGCTGGAAAAGGTCAACGGCGTGGCCGAAGACCTGACCTGGGAGCTGTTCCGCGACACCCTGATCGAGCAGGCCGAGCAGGGCGTGGACTACTTCACCATCCACGCAGGTGTGCTGCTGCGTTATGTGCCGCTGACCGCCAAGCGCGTGACCGGGATTGTGTCCCGTGGTGGTTCGATCATGGCCAAGTGGTGCCTGGCGCACCACAAAGAAAACTTCCTTTACACCCACTTCGACGAAATCTGCGAAATCATGAAAGCCTACGACGTCAGCTTCTCGCTGGGCGATGGCTTGCGTCCGGGATCGATTGCCGACGCCAATGACGCGGCGCAGTTCGGCGAGCTGGAAACCCTTGGCGAGCTGACCAAGATCGCCTGGAAGCACGACGTGCAGTGCATGATCGAAGGCCCTGGCCACGTGCCGATGCAGTTGATCAAGGAGAACATGGACAAGCAGCTGGAGTGCTGTGACGAGGCGCCGTTCTACACCCTCGGCCCGCTGACCACCGACATTGCGCCGGGTTACGACCACATCACCTCGGGCATTGGTGCGGCGATGATCGGTTGGTTCGGTTGCGCCATGCTTTGCTACGTGACGCCCAAGGAACACTTGGGCCTGCCGAACAAGGATGACGTGAAGACCGGGATCATCACCTACAAGATCGCGGCCCATGCTGCCGACCTTGCCAAGGGTCATCCAGGCGCTCAGATCCGCGACAACGCCCTGAGCAAGGCGCGTTTTGAGTTCCGTTGGGAAGATCAGTTCAACCTGGGCCTGGATCCGGACACGGCGCGCTCCTATCACGACGAAACGCTGCCCAAGGATTCGGCCAAGGTCGCGCATTTCTGCTCCATGTGCGGGCCGAAGTTCTGCTCGATGAAAATCACCCAGGAAGTTCGTATCTACGCCGCCAACCAGCGCATAGATGCCATCGACGTGGATGTGGCCAAAGGCCTGGCCGAACAGGCCGAGCGCTTCAAGCAGGAAGGCAGTCAGCTGTACAAAAAAGTGTGATGTGAGCAGTCCCCTTGTGGGAGCGGGCTTGCTCGCGATTGCAGCACCTCGGTGATTCAGCTGCACCGAGTTGATTGCATCGCGAGCAAGCCCGCTCCCACAGGGTTTTTTAGGCGGTTTTCTCTTTGTGGGATTCATTCCTTGAACACACCCGGTACTTACTCTCCCGACCTTGCTGTTCCTCTGGACCGGCGTGCATTCGGTGGTCGCGATTTGTTCTCCCTGTGGTTCTCCCTCGGCATTGGCCTGATGGTGTTGCAGACCGGCGCGTTGCTTGCGCCGGGGCTGGGACTGTCAGGGGCATTGCTGGCGATTTTTCTCGGCACGCTGGTAGGCGTGTCGCTATTGGCTTCGGTCGGTGTGATTGGCAGCGATACCGGCCTGTCGTCGATGGCTGCGCTCAAGCTCAGCCTGGGCAGCCGCGGTGCCATGCTCCCGGCCATGCTCAACGTGCTGCAACTGATCGGCTGGGGCTCGTTTGAAATCATCGTGATGCGCGACGCGGCCAGCCTGCTCGGCGCCCGGGCTTTTGGCGAAGGCAGCCTGTTGAGCAACCCCCTGTTGCTGACGCTGCTGTTCGGCGCCTTGGCCACCTTGCTTGCGGTGAGCGGGCCATTGACCTTTGTGCGCAAGATTCTGCGCAAATGGGGTATCTGGTTACTGCTGGCGGCCTGTCTATGGCTGACTTGGAACCTGTTTGCCAAAGCCGATCTGCCAGCGCTGTGGGCGCAAAAAGGCGATGGTTCGCTGCCGTTCGCAGTGGGTTTTGACATTGCCATTGCCATGCCGCTGTCGTGGTTGCCGCTGATTGCGGATTACTCACGCTTCGGCAAGCGTGCACAAAACGTGTTCGGCGGCACGGCCTTGGGCTTCTTTATCGGTAACTTCTGGCTGATGAGCCTGGGCGTGGCTTACACCCTGGCATTCGCCCCGAGTGGTGAAGTGAATGCGCTGCTGTTGGCGCTGGCAGGGGCCGGGCTGGGGATTCCGCTGCTGCTGATTTTGCTCGATGAGTCGGAAAACGCATTTGCCGATATTCACTCGGCGGCGGTGTCAGGCGGGATTCTGTTGCGTTTGAAAGTCGAACATCTGGCCCTGGCCATCGGCGTGGTCTGCACCTTGATCGCCTGCTTTGCGCCGCTGGCGCAGTACCAGAACTTTCTGTTGCTGATTGGTTCGGTGTTCGCGCCATTGTTCGGCGTGGTGCTGGTGGATCACTTTATCCTGCGCCAGCGCAGTGCCCGGGTTGCGCCTGAGTTGTGGCGCTGGCCGACGCTGCTGGCCTGGCTGGGCGGGGTGCTGACTTATCACCTGCTGGCGAACGTGCTGCCGGATGTAGGCGCAACATTGCCCGCGTTGTTGCTGGCCGGCGGGTTGCAGTGGCTGTTGGGGCGCGGGTCAAAAACGGCCTAGCACACTGTGGGAGCGGGCTAGCTCGCGATGCTGGCGACGCGGTTTTCCAGTGAAACCGTATCGATCCCATCGCGAGCTAGCCCGCTGCCACAGGGGCGGTTGGCGTTACCCGCGACCCGGAAACCACTCTGGCTTTAAGATCCCGTTCAAACGCGAGTACGGAATCTTCAACTCAACATGGCCCTCAGAATACGGCGCAATGCTGTACACGTCGTACTTGAGCACTACGTTGTCTTTGAGCAGCGCTACATGCGGAGTTTTCTCGAACGGCCAGTTTTTCACGAACTCCGGGTCGCTGCCGTAATGGCTGCTGATCAGCCAGTTGTTGTGAGCCACTTTGGCTGCACCCCAGAAAGCCTGTTCCTGACCCGGCAGCAGCATGTCCTGCAGGGTCACGTCCTTTTGCTGTGAGCGCGAGTAGTTGATAAAGCCGCGGCCCGGCATGCCATGGGCGCCCCCGGTATCCAGGTAGCTGGAAAGCTCGACAATCACCAGACCGTCATGCTGCTCGCGTACCTTGGCCTGCAAATAAGTGCTGTTACGGCTGTCGGCCGTACGCAGGAAGTGTTCGCGATAGGCGTTGAGCGAGGGCGCCAGTTTGTCCTCAGGCGAATTGACGGTCATTCGCAACAGGCGATTTTCGATCAGCGCATCGAGCTTGGGGGCGTCGGGAAAATGCAGTGTATCGATGTTCACCAGCGGGCAATCCTGGCCGGTGCAGCCTGCCTTGACTTGCTCAGAAGCGTCATTGGCAAACGCCAACGGCTTTTGCACCGCAGGCTGGAACACGCTTTGGCAAGCGCCCAGGGTCAGGGCGATGCAAGTCATGGAAGCAAACTTTAAAAGCGACATGGTCGTCCTTCATCGTCGGAAGAGTGGGGGAGTGATGGTGGTTCGACTGCCAGCATGGGCATCGGTTCGCCACTAAGCTTATGTAGAGCCAATTAGAGTTGTTTTGCAGGCGATCCGTCTATCTCCGTGTTAGAAAAGAGGCTGCATCCGCAGTCTCTGGCGCGTTAGGATGCGCGATGCCGAGGGTCCGCCCACGGTGAAATTCGCCAGCAAGGGGTTTGTAATGACTGACATCACCAAGGCCAGGCCAAGCACCGTCGAGATCGTAAAGCGCGAGAACGGTTATCAGGGTTTTTACAAGCTTGATCGGGTGCATCTGCGACACGAACTCTTTGCCGGAGGCATGAGTCGCGAGATCAGTCGTGAGGTGTTTGTACGACATGATGCAGTCTGTGTGCTGCCCTACGACCCGCAGCGTGATGAAGTGGTACTGATCGAGCAGTTCCGCGTCGGCGCCCTGGGCAAGACTGACACGCCCTGGCTGATCGAGCTGGTTGCCGGGCTGATCGACAAGGCTGAAGTGCCCGAGGAAGTGGCTCACCGTGAAGGTGAAGAAGAGGCCGGGCTGACGTTCTCGTCGTTGTGGCCGATCACTCGCTACTTCCCGTCGCCGGGGGGCAGCACCGAGTTTGTTCATCTCTATCTCGGGCGTTGCAGCACTGAGGGCGTCGGGGGCTTGCATGGTCTGGAGGAAGAGGCAGAAGATATTCGTGTAACGGTATGGGCGTACGAAGATGCGCTGCAAGCAGTACGTGATGGGCGTATTTCCAATGCAGCGAGCATTATTGCCCTGCAATGGCTGGCGCTTAATCGCGCTGAAGTGAGGGGGTTATGGTCGTAAATGGGGTTCGCGATCGTTATCGGGTCGATCTGATCGGGCTGCAGGCCGCTTGCGAGGCCAACTATGCGCGCCTGATGCGTTTGTTGCCCGAAATGCGCGAGCAACCCGGCCCGCGCCAGATTGCCGTGACCCAGGGCGATCAGATGCTGGGCGTGCTGACGCTGGAGGTGATCCTCGATTGCCCGTACACCAGCACCCTGCGTGTCAGCCAGGAGCACAGCTTGCCGTGGTTGCCGGTGCCTCAATTGCAGGTGCAGGTGTATCACGATGCGCGCATGGCCGAAGTGGTCGCGGCCGAGCATGCGCGGCGTTTTCGCAGCATTTATCCCTACCCCAATATCGCCATGCACCAGCCCGACGAAAAGGCCCAGCTCAATGTGTTTTTGGGTGAGTGGCTAAGTCATTGCCTGGCCTGTGGCCATGAGTACGCAGAAGTGCGCTGAAATCCTGGCAAGCGCACCAAAAAACTGGCCTCTGGATCAAGGCGCTTACTCCCATAATGGCCATACTCAATGGCATAATCGCGCCATTCACTGACCCTCCCCGGGAGAGCCACCTTGCCGAATGTATCCACGCTGACCACCGAAGACCCGGTGCTGCTGGTGCAGCTCTCTGACAGCCACCTGTTTGCAGAAGCGGATGGCTCGCTGCTGGGGCTCAAGACCGCGCAAAGCCTGCAACAAGTGATTGATCTGGTGCAGGCCGAGCAGCCGCATATTGACGGCCTGCTGGCCACTGGTGATCTGACCCAGGACGGCAGTGTCGAGGCTTATCAACGCTTTCGCACACTGACCGCGCCGTTGGCACCCTTTGGCCGCTGGATCCCCGGCAACCACGATCAAGTTGCGCAGATGCGTGAAGCGGCCGTGCAAAGCCGTCTTCTGGAGCCGGTGGTCGATATTGGCAATTGGCGCATTACGCTGCTCAACTCGGCAGTTCCCCACTCCACCCCCGGTTACCTGGAGGACGATCAGTTGCAATTGCTGGCCCAATCCTTGAGCGAAGCCCCCGATCGCCATCACCTGGTGTGCCTGCATCACCACCCGGTGTCGGTGGGCTGCCCGTGGCTGGAGCCGATCGGTCTGCGCAATGCCAAAGAATTCTGGTCGGTCATGGACCGTTATCCCCAGGCCCGGGCGGTACTGTGGGGGCATGTTCATCAGGCGTTCGACCAGCAGCGCAACGACGTTCGATTGCTGGCCACGCCCTCTACCTGCATCCAGTTCGCGGTGGGCAGCCCAGACTTCAAGGTCAGCGGCGAGGCACCGGGCTATCGCTGGCTGCGCTTGCAACCGGACGGCACTCTGCAAACCGGCGTGTCGCGCCTGGCAGATTTCACCTTTGAGCCGGATTACAGCGCCAACAATTACTGAATTATCTTGAAGCGAGTCATTGCCCCTGAGTCAGGCTAAACTGCGCGCCTTTATTGTTGCTGTGTTCAGCTTAACGGGTCTTCGGGGGTCATCGCATGTCAGGTTCCATCTTGTATATCCACGGGTTCAACAGTGCCCCCGAGTCCAAGAAAGCCATGCAGTTGACGTCGGCTATGCACGGCATGGGCCTTGGCGGGCAACTGCGGGTGCCTGCCCTGCACCATCATCCGCGCCAGGCCATTGCCCAATTGCAGGGCGTAATCAGTGAGCTTGGCAGCCCATTGCTGGTCGGCAGCTCGCTCGGCGGCTACTATGCGACATGGCTGGCCCGCCAATACGGCCTCAAGGCCTTGCTGATCAATCCGGCCGTCAGCCCGCACCGGATGTTCGACGGCTATCTGGGCACGCAAACCAATCACTACAGCGGCGAAACCTGGGAACTGACCCTCGATCACGTGCAGGCGCTGGCAGAACTTGAAGTGCCAGCCCCTCAGGACGCGCAGCGTTGTCAGGTGTGGTTGCAGACAGGCGATGAAACCCTGGACTACCGCTACGCTGAACAGTACTACGCGGCATGTACGTTGCGTATTGAGGCGGGCGGTGATCACAGTTATCAGGGCTTTGCCCAGCAGCTGCCCGACTTGCTGAACTTTGCAGGGATCGGCGCCGAACAGTTTGAAACCATCGACTTCGCGGCCCTTTAAGGCGCCCGTCGAATGGCCCTTTTTTTCACTTACGACTAACGACGAGACCCTATGGCCACTCCCAGCGCTAGCTCTTATAACGCCGACGCCATCGAAGTCCTCTCGGGCCTCGACCCGGTGCGCAAACGCCCCGGCATGTATACCGACACCAGCCGGCCCAACCACCTGGCCCAGGAAGTCATCGACAACAGCGTCGACGAGGCCCTGGCCGGTCACGCCAAGTCGGTCAACGTCATCCTGCACGCCGATCATTCGCTGGAAGTCAGCGATGACGGGCGCGGCATGCCGGTGGACATCCACCCTGAAGAGGGTGTGCCGGGCGTCGAGCTGATCCTCACCAAGCTCCACGCGGGCGGCAAGTTCTCCAACAAGAACTACCAGTTCTCCGGTGGCCTGCACGGTGTGGGCATCTCGGTGGTCAACGCGCTGTCGACGCTGGTGCGGGTCAAGGTCAAGCGTGACGGCAACGAGTACCAGATGACCTTTGCCGATGGCTATAAAGCCACCGATCTGGAAATTATCGGCACCGTGGGCAAACGCAACACCGGCACCAGCGTGTACTTCGCGCCGGACCCGAAATACTTCGATTCACCCAAGTTTTCCGTCAGCCGCCTCAAGCACGTGCTCAAGGCCAAGGCCGTGCTATGCCCGGGGCTGCTGGTCACGTTCGAAGACAAAAACACCAACGAAAAGGTCGAGTGGCATTACGAAGACGGCCTGCGCTCGTATCTGGTCGATGCAGTCAGCGAATTTGAACGCCTGCCCGACGAGCCGTTCTGCGGCAGCCTGGCCGGTAACAAGGAAGCCATCGACTGGGCCTTGCTGTGGCTGCCCGAGGGCGGCGACAGCGTGCAGGAAAGCTACGTCAACCTGATCCCTACGGCCCAGGGCGGTACCCACGTCAACGGCCTGCGCCAGGGCTTGCTCGATGCCATGCGCGAGTTCTGCGAGTTCCGCAGCCTGCTGCCGCGGGGCGTGAAGCTGGCGCCTGAAGATGTGTGGGAGCGCATTGCGTTCGTGCTGTCGATGAAAATGCAGGAACCCCAGTTCTCGGGTCAGACCAAAGAGCGTCTGTCATCCCGTGAGGCGGCGGCATTTGTCTCGGGCGTGATCAAGGACTCCTTCAGCCTGTGGCTCAACGCCAACCCCGAGTTGGGCATGCAACTGGCCGAACTGGCGATCAACAACGCCGGGCGCAGGCTCAAGGCCAGTAAAAAGGTCGAACGCAAGCGCATTACCCAGGGGCCGGCCTTGCCGGGCAAGCTGGCGGACTGCGCCGGGCAAGACCCTATGCGCTCCGAGCTGTTCCTGGTGGAAGGTGATTCTGCAGGCGGCTCGGCCAAGCAGGCGCGGGACAAGGAGTTCCAGGCGATCCTGCCGTTGCGCGGCAAGATCCTCAACACCTGGGAAGTCGACGGCAGCGAAGTGCTGGCGAGCCAGGAAGTGCACAATATCGCTGTGGCCATCGGTGTCGATCCGGGCGCGGCCGATATGAGCCAGTTGCGTTATGGCAAAATCTGCATCCTTGCCGACGCCGACTCCGACGGCCTGCACATTGCTACTTTGCTCTGTGCATTGTTTGTGCAGCACTTCCGCCCGCTGGTGGATGCCGGTCACGTCTATGTGGCGATGCCGCCGCTGTACCGCATCGACCTGGGCAAGGAGATCTTCTACGCCCTGGACGAAGCCGAGCGCGACGGCATTCTTGACCGTCTTGTCGCCGAGAAAAAACGCGGCAAGCCGCAAGTCACACGCTTCAAGGGGCTGGGTGAGATGAACCCGCCACAGCTGCGCGAAACCACGATGGATCCGAACACCCGTCGCCTGGTGCAACTCACTCTTGAAGACTTCGCCGCCACGTCAGAAATGATGGACATGCTGCTGGCCAAGAAACGCGCAGGTGACCGCAAGTCCTGGCTCGAATCCAAAGGCAACCTGGCGCAGGTGCTGGCCTGATGCGCAGTGCCTTGCTGGGCTTGTTCTGTTTGGGTGCTGCGCCGGTCATGGCCGATACCTGGCCAGAACTGGCGTTGCAGTCAGAGCATCCGGTTGAAGGCATGCGCGGTGGCAATCTGTCCGGGCTGGCATTATGTTCGGGTGAGCTGTGGGCGGTGTCTGATCGTGATGATGATCAGATTTATCGCCTCGATACCCGCGAGTCTCTGTGGCAGGCCGAAGCCTTGCCTGTCGATGTGCCGCCAGCGCCGGAAAGCGGCTTGCCGTGGGGCGTGCGCATGATGGGCAAGGCCATCAGCCCGTTGCGCGGCGGCGAGCTGGACTTTGAAGGGATCAGTTGCGATGAGGCGGGCAACCGGTTCGTGGTCAGTGAGTCCCATGCAGCGGTACTGCAAATCCCTCAGGCCGGGGCGCCTTCATGGCTTAAAATCGACCCGGCGCTGGTGCGTCAGGCCCGTGCCAGCGGCATGTTGCTGCATTTCAATGCGCTGTTTGAGGGGATTGCCGTCAACTCGCAGGGTAATCAGATATGGCTGGCGGCCGAGCGTGAGCGCCGTGGCTTGCTGACGATTCGCAAAAAACAGAGTGTATGGGACTGCGAAAACGGCTGCGTGCTGATGAGCGAAGGCGGTCTTGAACAGCCGCCGACGCAACTCAACGCCAAGGCCCAGGCAAAGGACTTTGCCGACCTGGCGCTGTTCGAGGACAAGCTGTTTACCCTTGAGCGCATGGCCTATCGTATTTGCCGGCGTACCCCGAATACGGGCGAGATCGAACGCTGTTGGTCGTTTGCCAATGATGCCCTGACCGATGCCCGGCGTTACAACACCGGCTATGGCAACACCGAGGCCCTGAGCCTGGATGCCAAGGGCGCCTGGGTCGGGGTCGACAACGGCAGCCATAGACGCGCCGATGGCGAAAAACGTCCCATCGTCTGGCGCTTTGCTGCACCGCAAGGTGGCTGGAGTGCCAAACAATGAGCCAGCAAGCACCGGGCAAAGGCGTGGGGCGTATCTTCATGATCGTGGCCTGGTGCGCGGGCCTGTACCTGGCCACGCAGTTTTTCGGGCGCTGGGAACAGCGTCAGCAAAACCCCAATACCGAAGTGACCTCGCAACAAGGCGAGGGTTATATCGAAGTCAAACTGCTCGGCAACGTGCAGGGCCATTTCGTCGCCAGTGGCCGGATCAACAACGTGCCGGTGGAATTTTTACTCGATACCGGTGCCACCGATGTGGCGGTGCCGATGGATCTGGCCAGGCAACTGGCACTGCCCAAAGGCGTCCCGGTGACGCTGAACACTGCCAATGGCCGCACCCAGGGCTACCAGACCCGCATCGATCGCCTGCAGCTGGGCGCCATTGTGCTGCGCGATGTGCGAGCTGTAGCGGCCCCCGGGCTGGACGGCGAGCAGGTGCTGCTGGGCATGAGTGCGCTGAACAAACTTGAATTTACCCAGCGCGGCGGCACCATGCTGCTGCGCCAGACAACGAACTGAATGAGGTCCGCATGAGCGACTCCCTTGATCTCAGCCTGGACGGTGTAGAACGCCGGTCACTGGCCGACTTCACCGAACAGGCCTACCTCAACTACTCCATGTACGTCATCATGGATCGGGCCTTGCCGCATATCGGCGACGGCCTCAAGCCCGTACAGCGGCGTATTGTTTACGCCATGAGCGAGTTGGGCCTGGACGCTGACTCCAAGCACAAGAAATCGGCGCGTACCGTCGGTGACGTGCTCGGTAAATTCCACCCTCACGGCGACTCGGCCTGCTACGAAGCGATGGTGCTGATGGCACAGCCGTTCAGCTATCGCTACACCCTGGTCGACGGCCAGGGCAACTGGGGTGCGCCGGACGATCCCAAGTCGTTCGCCGCCATGCGTTACACCGAAGCTCGCCTGTCGCGTTACTCCGAGGTCCTGCTCAGCGAATTGGGCCAGGGCACGGCGGACTGGGTACCGAACTTTGACGGTACCCTCGACGAACCTGCGGTTTTACCGGCACGTTTGCCCAATATCCTGCTCAATGGCACCACCGGCATCGCCGTCGGCATGGCCACCGATGTGCCGCCGCACAACCTGCGTGAAGTGGCGGCGGCGTGCGTGCGTTTGCTCGACGAGCCGAAAGCCACGGTTGAGCAATTGTGCGAACACATTCAAGGCCCGGACTACCCGACCGAAGCTGAAATCATCACCCCGCGCGCCGACCTGCTGAAGATCTATCAGACCGGCCGTGGTTCGGTGCGCATGCGTGCGGTGTATCACATCGAAGACGGCGACATCGTGGTCACTGCACTGCCGCATCAGGTGTCGGGTGCCAAGGTGTTGGAGCAGATCGCCGCGCTGATGCAGGCCAAGCCGACCAAGCTGGCGATGGTAACCGACCTGCGTGATGAGTCCGACCATGAAAACCCGTGCCGTATCGTCATCATTCCGCGCAACAACAAGGTCGATCCCGACGAACTGATGCAGCACTTGTTCGCCGTCACCGAGCTTGAGTCCACGTTCCGGGTCAACATCAATATCATCGGCCTGGACGGCAAGCCGCAGCTGAAAAACCTGCGTGCCCTGCTGGTTGAATGGCTGGAGTTCCGCGTCAACACCGTGCGCCGCCGCCTGCAGTTCCGTCTCGATAAAGTCGAGCGCCGCCTGCACCTGCTGGACGGTTTGCTCACCGCTTACCTGAACCTCGATGAAGTGATCCATATCATTCGCACCGAGGAACACCCCAAGGCTGAGCTGATTGCACGCTTTGCCCTGAGTGAAACCCAGGCTGATTACATCCTTGATACGCGCCTGCGCCAACTGGCCCGTCTGGAAGAGATGAAGCTGCGCGACGAGCAGGATGCACTGCGTAAAGAGCAAGCCAAGCTGCAAGCCCTGCTGGGCAGCGAAGCCAAGCTGAAAAAGCTGGTGCGCACTGAACTGCTGGAAGACGCCAAAACCTACGGCGATGATCGTCGTTCGCCAATCGTGGCCCGCGCAGAAGCCAAGGCCCTGTCGGAAAACGAGCTGGTGCCGACTGAAGCGGTCACGGTGGTGCTCTCGGAGAAAGGCTGGGTACGTTGCGGTAAAGGCCACGATCTGGACGCTACCGGCCTGTCCTATAAAGCGGGGGATGGTTACAAAACCGCCGCTGCCGGGCGTTCCAACCAGTTTGCGGTGTTTATCGACTCCACGGGGCGCAGCTACTCAGTGGCTGCGCACACCTTGCCGTCGGCCCGTGGTCAGGGCGAACCGCTGACCGGTCGTCTGACCCCGCCTCCGGGCGCCACATTCGAGTGTGTGTTGTTACCGGAAGACGATGCGCTGTATGTGATTGCTTCCGACGCCGGTTACGGGTTTGTGGTCAAGGGAGAAGACCTGCAGGCCAAGAACAAGGCAGGTAAGGCATTGCTCAGCCTGCCCAAAGGCGCGCAGGTGATGCAGCCGCGGCCGGTGTCCGATCGCGAGCACAACTGGCTGGCGGCGGTAACCACTGAAGGGCGCCTGTTGATCTTCAAAGTCAGCGACCTGCCGCAGCTGGGTAAGGGCAAGGGCAACAAGATCATCGGCATACCCGGCGACCGCGTGGCCAGTCGCGAAGAGTACGTGACCGACATCGCGGTACTTCCAGACAATGCCGCATTGGTATTGCAGGCGGGCAAGCGTACCTTGACGCTCAAGGCGGATGACCTGGAACACTACAAAGGTGAGCGTGGCCGTCGTGGCAACAAACTGCCTCGTGGGTTCCAGCGTGTAGATGCCTTGTTGGTAGAAACCCCCAATTAAGCCTGTTTAGTGCGCCCGGCCTGCGTTTTTAAGCGCAGATCGGCGCGACAGCGCTGGAGTCATGCCCAATATTCGCGGATGATATGCCGCGTTAGCGGCACGGCTTATGGCAATGTGCTTTGCGAGCCTTTCGAGAATTACACTGCGGCTCGCCCTGAGGCGGCCACCTGGATGGAATGATGAACGTTCTACGCCTTCCTTTAATTGCGTTGCTGACCGGTGTGCTGGGTCTGGCGGGGTGCAGCACGCACCAGCCAGCGGCCTTGTACCAACTGGACAGCGGCACCCCCGGCCAGCCCGCGCAAAGCGCCGGCATGGCTGTGGTACTTGGCCCGATCAGCGTGGCCGACTACCTGCAACGTGAAACCCTGCTGCAACGCCAGCCTGATGGCAGTTTGAGCGCTGCGACTGACGGACGATGGGCAGGTAGCCTGTCGGCTGATATCGACCAGCTGCTGGTGCGCCAACTGGCATGGCGCCTGGACAGCCAGCGTGTGGTCCAGGCCCCGGCACCTGCGGGCTTCAGCCCGGATGTGCAAGTGTTGTTGTCGATCACTCGGCTGGACTCGGGCAAGGACCTGCCTGCAGTGCTGGACGCACAATGGCGCTTGATTGACCGTCGCGGGCAAGTGCGTGACAACCGCATCGTGCACCTGGAGCAGCCGCACGGGGGCAGTACGGCGGACCAGGTCAAGGCTCAGGGCAAGTTGTTGCAACAGTTGAGCGAGCAATTGGCGGTGGCACTCAAGCCTCTGGCCAACCAGCCGCCTCTGGTGGAAGCGCCCAAGGCGCCGTCCAAGGCAGCCCCCAAGCAGGGTGCGGATAAACCTCGTATCCCGATGGCCTCACCGATACGCACGGATATGGAAATCTTCCGCTTCTGAGGCTGTAGCCAGAAACAAAAAAATCCCGCACATGTGCGGGATTTTTTATGGCAGGTCAAAAGCCCCTCACCACGCCTCTCCCTCCGGGAGAGGGCCAGGGTGAGGGTGCTCTTGGCTTTGGCTACCCGCGACTCTCGTGCATCCGCGCCAGCTGGCGCTCCAGCATCGAAGGGTAAGGCTCCATCAGGCGCTCTACGCAGCAGGCGCCTTCCGGGCTGGCAATCGGGCGAATTCGGGCGCGCTGGCGGATCAGCGGGTCATCGCTGATCTTGCGCTCTACCAGCAACAGGTTGCGGCTGTGTTGCGACAAGGCCAGTGCATCCTGCGCCGTTTCGGTCAGCAGCAGGTCAATCTGACTCATGCCGCTCAGGCCTTCACCCAGCACCAGGCCCAGTTGCAATTGCAGGGTAATGCCGCTGTCTGCCACTTCGATTTGCAGGGCGTGACCCAATGCACGCAGCAGCTCGCCGCAGCAAATGGCGTTGGTCAGGTAGTCGTCGCCGCTGTCTTCACTGTGGAACAGCATCAGTGTGCTGCCATCGTTCAGCGTATGCAGTTCGCTTTGGTACAGCGAGGCTGCCTGGTTCAGACAATCACGATAGCGTTCCAGCAGTTCCATCAATCGGGCGCGGGGCAGGCGGCGCAATTGCTCTTGTGCCCCCAGTTGCACCGCGAGTACGGCACTCGGTTGCGGCGCCGCAGATGCGACCGGTTTTGGTTTGGCCAGGGCAACCGGCGCGGCACTCGCCGTGCTGGTGTCGCGCAGGTCGGCAAACGGGTCTTCGTCGTCGTTCTCGTCTTCTTCGGTGCTCACCAACTGTCGAGGTGCAGCCTTGGGCGCAGGTGCCGCTGCAGTCTCATCGAACGTCGGGTCACTCAGGTTGCGCACTTCAAAGCTCGGCTCGTTGTCTTCGGCCTCTTCGTAGTCGCTGTCGTCGTAGTCGTCTTCTTCTGGTTCCGGCTCGGGCTCTGGTGCCGGAGGGGCCAGGCGGGTGTGGAGCTGACGAGCCAGGTCGCCGATCTCATCCTGGCGCTGGATGGCCGGGGTGTAAGGATCGGGTTCGCGCAGCCATACCCGCAGTTGCAGCAGGGGCGTGGTGATATGACGGCCCAGACGCAAGCTTAAGGCCAGGGCAAGGGCCAGCAGGATAGCACTCAAAATGCCCATGCTTTGCAGGCTGATGGTCATCGGCTGCTCGAACTGGTGCATGTCCAGGCTGATGCGCAGATGCCCGGCGGTCACATCCTGAAAGGTGATCTTGGTTTGATACACACCCTCGGTTTCGCCCAGCAGGCCATTTTTGGGACGTTGCCCGGCTTCGGCGAGGATACGGTTATCCACGCTATAAATGGCCGCGTGGGCCACCAGCGGGTTTTTGGTCAGGTTGTTGAGCAGCACGTTGAGGCTGAGGATGTCGTTCGACACCAGCAGCTCGGTCGCCGAGGTGGCGGTTTGCGTGGTCAGGCTTTGCCCCAGGGCGTCGGCCTGTTCGTGCATGGCCTGCTTGAATTGCAGGCCCATGACCACGGCATAGATGACCAGTGCCAGGGCGACCAGGATCACGTTATGGCTGGCGATACGCAGAGCAAGCGGAACGCGGCGATCGCGCAGGGCCCGGAAGATCAGCAGGAAGAAGTTATCGGTTTTGACAGGCGATGGCCGGTTCACTGAGCGCGGCTCTTAGTCCGTTAAGTTGGTGCGCAGTATAGCGAGCGGCCTGAGGGCGGCAAAGCCTTGGCGGTGCCCGATGGTCACTGAAAGTGGGTAGAATGCGTTTTTTTTAGCGAATGGGGGTGTGCCTTGCGCGAAATCGTCCTGATAAACATCACAGGTGAGGACCGTCCGGGTCTCACTGCGGCCATTACCGGTGTACTGGCCAGCAATGGTGTGAATATTCTCGACATCGGTCAGGCCGCCATCCATGGCGTTTTGTCATTGGGTTTTCTGGTCGAAATTCCACAAGCCGAGCTGGTTTCGGCAGTGCTCAAGGACCTGCAGCCCTTAATCGCGAAGGAAGGTTTGCAGCTGCGTTTCGACCCGATCAGCGAAGAGCATTACCAGCGCTGGGTCCACGAACAAAGCCAGACCCGGCATGTGGTCACGCTGATGAGCCGCCAGGTGACCGCCCATGAGCTGCAGCGCGTGACATCGGTGATCAGCCAGCACGGTTTGAACATTGAGCAGACGGATCGCCTGTCCGGTCGCGTGCCGCTGGATGCGTCGACCGAGTCGAGCAAAAGCTGCATCGAGCTGCGTGTGTGTGGCGAGCCTGTGGATGTTGACGCGCTGCGTGCCGATTTCTTCAACCTGGCCCAGGAGCTGGGCGTGGATATCGCCCTGCAGGAAGACACCCTGTTCCGTCGCAATCGCCGCCTGGCGGTGTTCGACATGGACTCGACGCTGATCGAAGCTGAAGTGATCGACGAGCTGGCCAAGGCGGCAGGCGTGGGGGATCAAGTGGCGGCCATCACCGAGCGCGCGATGGCTGGCGAACTGGATTTCAAGGCCAGTTTCAAGGAGCGCATGGCGCTGCTCAAGGGCCTGGACGTGGGCGTGCTGGATGCCATCGGTGCTTCGTTGCGCCTGACCGAGGGCGCTGAAGTGCTGTTCGCCGAGCTCAAGCGTCTGGGTTACAAAACTGCGATCCTGTCAGGCGGTTTCACCTACTTTGCCAAACAAGTGCAGGCCAGACTGGGCATCGACTATGTCTTTGCCAACGAACTGGAAGTGGTGGACGGCAAGGTTACCGGTGTTGCGGTCGAACCGATTGTTGATGCCCAGCGCAAGGCAGATTTGCTGCGCGAACTGGCACAAAAGGAAGGCTTGAGCCTGGAGCAGACCATTGCGGTCGGTGATGGCGCCAATGATTTGCCGATGCTGGCGATTGCCGGGCTGGGTGTGGCATTCCGTGCCAAGCCGCTGGTCAAGAAATCGGCCAAGCACGCAATTTCGACTTTGGGCCTGGATGGCGTGCTGTACCTGCTCGGTCAGCGTGACCGTAACAGCCAGGGCTGAGCCCCCCTGTAAATGACCTGTGGGAGCGGGCTTGCCCGCGATTGCATCACCTCGGTGAATCAGATGCACCGAGTTGCCAGCATCGCGAGCAAGCCCGCTCCCACAGGGTTATGGGTTATTCGGCGTGCGCCGGTGCACCCATTTTCTGACCCATCATCACCGGCGTTCCTGCCGTCAGGCCTTCGGCCCATTTCACCTGATCCGCGCCAAACAGCACGATCGCCGTCGAACCCAGTTTGAAACGACCCAGCTCGGCACCTTTTTCCAGGTGGATCGGCGCACGGGCAGCTTCGTCGTAACGGAAGGTTTTCAGCTCGCGTTTCGGCGGGGTAACCAGACCGGCAAACACGGTTTCAATGGATGCCACGATCATGGCACCGACCAATACCACGGCCATCGGGCCGCGCTCGGTGTCAAAAATGCACACCGCACGCTCGTTGCGGGCAAAAAGCTCCGGCACGTTTTCGGCGGTGGTCTGGTTGACCGAGAACAGGCGCCCCGGCACGTAGATCATTTCACGCAGGGTGCCCGCCAGTGGCATGTGCACGCGGTGGTAGTCCTTGGGCGACAGGTAGATGGTGGCAAATTCGCCGCCCATAAACTGGGCTGCTACTGCAGCATCGCCACCCACCAGCTCCAGCACGCTGTAGCTGTGGCCCTTGGCCTGGAACACGCGGCCGTGTTCGATCGGGCCCAGCTGGCTGACCGCGCCATCGGCAGGGCTTAGCACCGCACCCGGAGTTTGATCCAGCGGGCGGGCGCCGTCTTTCAGGGCGCGGGTAAAGAAGGCGTTGAAGTGCTCGTAGGCGGTCACGTCTTCAACCAGGGCCTGGGACATGTCTACCTGATAACGCTTGGCGAACCAGCTGGTGAACGCATTCTTGAACCAGCGTACGCGGCATTCGGCAATACAGCCGGCCAGGCGTGACAGCAGGTGATGCGGCAACAGGTACTGACTGAGGAGGAACAAACGCTTTTTCATTCAAGGTCCTTAATTTTTTACAGGTAGCTCGACGGGGGTGTCGGGGTGGTTGCCCCATTCGCCCCAGGAGCCGGCGTAGCCTTTGACGCGCGGGTAACCGAGCGCCTTGGCGACGAGATAGGTAAAGCCGGAACGGTGGTGGGTCTGGCAGTGGGTAATCACTTCTTTGTCTGGCGTGATGCCCAGATCCTTGAGGATCTGCGCCATGTCCGGGCGGATACGCAGGTTACGGGTTTTATCCATGCCGGTGGTCCACTCAAGATGCTTGGCCCCGGGGATATGCCCGCCCTTGGCCGCCAGCACTTTTTCGCCGCTGTATTCGGCGGCACTGCGTGCATCCCAGATCGCCAGGTCGGCGGCGCCCAGGCGGCTTTGCAGGTACTCGCGGGTGGCAGTAGGTTCATCGTGCAAGGTCAGCGCCACCGGGCCATTGACGGCGGCAGGCACGTCCTGGCTGAGGGCATAGCCTTCGCCAATCCAGGCGTGAATGCCCCCGTCCAGATAGTGGTATGCCTTGTGCCCGATTACATCAAGCAGCCAGATAAACCGCCCGGCCCAGCCGCCGCCTTCGTCGTCATAGACCACATAGACCGCGTCGGGATTGTGCCCCAGCTCGCCGAACAGGGTTTCGAGTGACGCTTGCGACGGCAGCAGGCCGGGTGCCGGTGGCAAGCCCAGTTGCGTGCGTTTCGGGTCGACAAAACGGGCGCCCGGAATATGCCCGGCCTCGTAGCGTGCAACACTGGTCAGGTCAACCAGGATCAGTTCGGGTGCGTCGAGCCGGGCGAGCAGGTCGCCGGGCTCGATCACTAATGGCAAGCCAGAGAAGCCAGGCATAGGAAGCCTCCAGAGCAAAAAGGGGGGATTGTAGCGCTAGCGCCCGCGACTACTAAAGGTATTCAAGGCTTTCTCGATGCATTGGGCCGTTTTGCCAAAGGCTTGCACGCTGGTTTCGGAAAATGGCCCGCCGCCCTGGTCTGCCAGTATGAGCATGACCACGCGACCGTTATTGCTCAGCGAGCGTAGCAGCAGATGCTCGCCGGGGAACAGGCTGCGCAGGCTGTAGGGCAAGACTGCGGAGATCACCGCGTTGTTTTCGGGCGTCAGGCGCACTTGTGCAGGTTGCATCATCAGGCGTTGCAGCGCGGTGCTGTCACTGATGTTGACGGTCAGGTCGAAGGCGGTTCTGCCCAGGCCGGCAATCTGGTTGACGCTCAGGCTGGTCGAGGTCTTGTCGGGGGTGAGTATCATCACCCGGCGCATGCCGCACGCCTGCAAGGCTTCGCGGGCACAGGTGCTCAGATGCATCGGGTTGCTGAATGCGCTGGGTTGCTCCAGCAGCTGCCCGCAATGTTTGCGCCAGGCGACGAGTGCCTCGGCCGAGGGAGGCGGGGCTGCCTGCGAATTGTCCCCGCTGCGGCGTGAGTCCCACGGCCAGAGCAATGCCTGGGCCGGATGCCAAAGGTCGGGGCTGGAGTGATAGCGCGCGCTGCTCGCGGCCTGCTGGTGTGCCTGCTGCTGAACTTCGTCCAGGGGCATTTGCAGGTAAAGGCTGGTGACGTACTGCCAGCGCAGGTTGTGCGGTGTGTCCCAGCCCTGCTGGGCTGACAGCGCCAGGCAGTTGGCCAGCAACACACTGTTGGCAGGCTGGTTGAGCCAGCGCCGCAGGGCCGGGTCGGCGTCCAGCAGTTGTTGCTGACGCAGGGGGTGATGGGTGTCGCGGGCGATATGCAGCACCCTGACCAGGGTGCGGCGCTCTTCGGTGATCACCGTATAACCTTGCATCACCCACCCCGGCAGACGCCACAGCTCGGCCAGGCTGCGGCAGATATCAAACAGTGGCACACCAAAAAGCTGGCGCTCGACTTTACTGGCGCACTCATTGTGCCCGACCACCCGCCGTTCCCAGGTTTCGAGCAGCAGTGGGTGGGTCAGTGCCAGGGCCCATAGCGGTGACAGAAACAGCAAGCTGCTCCAGTAGATTTCCTGCCAGAGCCGCGCCAGGCGATTGCCGAACAGGCCAATGGCCTGTTGTGCGGCGTGCTGGCTGATCAGCTGGATTTGTCGGTAGGCCAGCGGGATATCCTCGATCGCCAGCGCCGGCACATGTTCGAGCAGCATCTGGGTGCGTTTGAGGCCCAGGCGGTTGATCGCCACTTCAAGGCTCTCGGCCGGCTCGCTCAGGCTGCTTTGGGCTTGCTGGTTGGCCTCGCGGATCAGTCTGAGGGCCAGCGCCGGGCTGTCCTGCATAACCTCGGCAATTTCGCGTAACGAGCGGCGACTGTCGTTGAGGGTCTTGAAGACCCGCGCATGGCTGGTTTGCGGGATCGGCAGATCGACGGCGTCCAGGTGTGCAACCCAGGCATCCAGGGTGGTGGGTGTTGATATCGGTGCGCGGGTTTCGTTGGCCATAATGAGGACGCGATGATCATCCAATCTGGGGGTCGAATGGCTTTTCGGCTCTACCGGCTATAGTCTGGCGCAGATTCGCCGATAAGGAGAAGAAGAGTTTTAGCTACGCTGGAATATGACCTTGAACCGACCCAAGAAGTACTTTTATATCTATGGCTAAAATTATCGGCATCATCGTCGTGTTCGCGAGTGTGCTCGGCGGATACGTACTTTCCCACGGCAAAATCGGGGCGCTGATCCAGCCGTTCGAGGTTTTGATCATCGGCGGTGCGGCCTTCGGTGCGTTCCTGCAAGCCAACCCCGGTTACATGACCATGCATGTGATCAAAAAATCACTGGGCATGTTCGGTTCGCGTTTCTCCCACGCTTTTTATCTTGAAGTGTTGGGCCTGGTTTACGAGATTCTCAACAAAAGTCGTCGCGAAGGCATGATGGCCATCGAGAGCGACATTGAAGACGCGGCCGCCAGCCCTATCTTCGCCAAATACCCCACTGTCCTTAAAGATGAGCGCATGACCGCGTTTATCTGCGATTACCTGCGCATCATGTCCTCGGGCAACATGGCCCCCCACGAGCTTGAGGGGTTGTTTGACATGGAGCTGTATAACCTCAAGGAAGAGCTGGAGCATCCTTCCCACGCCGTTACCGGTATCGCCGACGGCATGCCGGGTTTCGGTATCGTCGCCGCGGTACTGGGTATTGTGGTGACCATGGCCTCGCTGGGCGAAGGTGATCAGGCGGCCATCGGCATGCACGTTGGCGCCGCGCTGGTAGGTACCTTCTTCGGTATTTTGGCGGCCTATGGTTTCTTCGGTCCGTTGGCGACGTCTTTGGCTCACGATGCCAAGGAAGAACTCAACGTGTATGAATCGATCAAGGCCTCGCTGGTGGCTTCGGCCTCAGGCATGCCGCCGTCGCTGGCGGTCGAGTTTGGTCGCAAGGTCCTGTACCCCAAGCACCGGCCCAGTTTTTCCGAGCTGGAACAAGTGGTTCGTGGTCGCTGATTTATGGAAAACAACCAGCCCATAATCATCAAGCGCGTCAAGCGCTACGCCGCAGGCCATCACGGTGGCGCCTGGAAAATCGCCTTTGCCGACTTCGCCACGGCGATGATGGCGTTCTTTCTGGTGATGTGGCTGATGACGGCGGCCACGCCCGAGCAAAAGATCGCCATTGGTGGTTATTTCAAAGATCCGATCGGATTCAGCGAAAGCGGCACGCCCTACGTCATCGACCTGGGCGGCACTCCGGCCTTGGCGCCGGACAACACCCTCAACCCTGAAGAAAAACTGCAGCCCCAGCCCGACAAGATCAAGGTAGATGCCGAGCAGGTTGAAAGCATGGCCGAGCAGGTCGAGAAAGAGCGCCTCGAACTGCTGTTGCAGGAGTTGCAGAACAAGGTCGAAGAAAACCCGCAGCTGCGCAAGTTCAAGGATCAGTTGCTGTTTGAAATCACCCCGGACGGCCTGCGTATCCAGATCATGGATGCCGCAAACCGGCCGATGTTTGACGTGGGCAGTGCACGGCTCAAACCGTACTTCGAAGATATTTTGCTGGCCATGGCCGACACCATCAAGGCAGTACCCAACAAGGTCAGCATCAGCGGCCACACCGATGCCATGCCTTATGCGGGGGGCGGTGATTACGGCAATTGGGAGTTGTCGGCCAACCGTGCCAATGCAGCGCGGCGTGCGCTGGTGGCGGGCAGCTACCCGGAAGGGCAGATTGCGCGGGTGGTGGGTTATGCCTCGTCAGTGCTGTTCGACACGGCTAACCCCAATAATCCGGTCAACCGCCGTATCGACATTGTGGTGCTGAACAAAAAGGCCCAGCAGGCGATTGAAGGCGAGCAGGGTGCGGAGTCAGTCAAGCCCCAGGAACTGCCCAAGGCGCCAGTTGACCCGATCAAGCTGCCCGCCGACAAACAGCCACTGCCGATGCATGAAGAACGGCAGAAGCTGAATCTGTTTGACGACCCGCCGCCCTCACCCTAACCCTCTCCCAGAGGGAGAGGGGACTGAGCGCGCGCGGCCTCAAGAACACTGACAATTTGCCCCCTTCTCCCTCCGGGAGAGGGCTGGGGTGAGGGGGCTTCTGGCCTGAATCAGTAACTCGACTCAGGCAAGCTGGCAATGATCGAGCGATAGCTGTTCATGCGCTGTTGCTGCACGCGGCCATCTTCCAGGGCCATCAGCAATGCACAGCCCGGCTCGCGGTCATGCTTGCAGTCGCGGAAGCGGCAACGGCCGATCAGGTCGTTGAACTCGATAAACCCCGCCTCGACATCGGCACGGCTGACGTGGCCCAGGCCGAACTCACGAATACCCGGGGAGTCGATCAGATCGCCGCCGCCCGGGAAGTGGAACAAGCGCGCCGTGGTCGTGGTGTGCGTACCCTGGCCGGAAATCTCCGACAGCGGCCCGACCCGAAGGTTGACCTCAGGCAGCAGGCTGTTGACCAGGGACGACTTGCCAACGCCCGACTGACCCACAAACACACTGATATGGCCGTCCAGTTGCGCTTGCAACTGCTGCATGCCATCGCCGTGATGGGCCGACACTTCCAGCACCGGATAACCCAGTTGACGATAAACCCCCAGCAACGCATTCAGCGCCGGTGCGTTCTGCTCGTCGATCAGGTCAGCCTTGTTGAGCAGCAACAGCGGGCGAATCCCGGCGTGCTCGGCGGCGACGAGATAGCGGTCGATCAGGTTGGCGTGCGGCTCGGGCATGGGCGCGAACACAATCACGATCATGTCGACGTTGGCTGCAACCGGCTTGAGCTGACCACGGCTGTCCGGGCGGCATAGCTCGGTCTTGCGCGGCAACTGGGCGACGATAACGCCGATGCCCTGATTGCCGGCGCGCCACACAACCGTGTCACCGGTTACCAGAGCGGGCAGGTTGGCGCGCAGGTGGCAACGGAACATCTGGCCTTTGAGCTCACCTTCCTGGGCTTCGACTTCGACCTGCACACCAAAGTGCGCGATCACCAGGCCAAGTTGCTCGGGGCCTAAATCGCCGCCTTCAAGCGCTTCGACGGCACTGGATTCGCGTTTGGCGGCGCGGGCAGCGCGCTCGCCCTGGATCTTTTCGATGCGCCAATTCTGACGACGGTTGAGCTGGCGTTTGGCCATGGGTGTTCCGTGTTGATAAAACGATAAGAAGGGTAAAACGCCGGGGAGTTTAGCACGAGGGCCGCGTGCCTAAGCTAAACTGCGCACCTAAGCACTGGAGGCCATTATGCAAAACGCGCAGAACCTGATCTGGATCGACCTGGAAATGACCGGTCTGGACCCTGACAACGACGTCATTATTGAAATGGCCACCATCGTTACCGACAGCAACCTCAATACCCTGGCCGAAGGCCCGGTCATCGCCATCCACCATAGTGATGCCGTGCTGGCGCGCATGGACGAGTGGAATACCCGTACTCATGGCGGCAGCGGCCTGACCCAGCGGGTCAAGGACAGCACCACTACTATGGCCGAAGCCGAAGCGCAGACCATCGCGTTCCTTGAGCAGTGGGTACCCAAAGGCAAATCGCCGATCTGCGGCAACAGTATCTGTCAGGACCGCCGCTTCCTGTACACCCATATGAAAGCGCTGGAAAGCTACTTCCACTATCGCAACCTGGACGTTTCGACGCTCAAGGAGCTGGTTGCACGCTGGGCGCCGGAAGTACGCGACAGCCTGGTGAAAAAGGGTACGCATCTGGCGCTGGACGACATTCGCGAGTCGATTGCCGAGCTGCAACACTACCGCAAGCATTTCATCAAATTCTAAGCTGCCGTTGATCCCCCTGTGGCAGCGGGCTTGCTCGCGATGCAAGCGACTCGGTACATCTACCGAACCGCAGCGAAGCCGTCGCGAGCAAGCCCGCTCCCACAAAGAACAGTATTTGTTGCCCGCTTTTGGTGCCAATGCCAACTGAGAGTAGACTGCGCGCCTTCTTGCAAGGATCGCTGCCATGTTGCTGATGCTTTATTTAGTTGCCATTACTGCCGAAGCCATGACCGGCGCGCTGTCTGCCGGGCGTCGGGGCATGGACTGGTTCGGCGTGGTGCTGATTGCCTGCGTCACCGCGCTAGGCGGCGGTTCGGTGCGTGACGTCCTGTTGGGGCACTACCCGCTGACCTGGGTCAAACACCCGGAATACCTGGTACTGACCACGTTCGCTGCATTGGTGACGATCTTTATCGCGCCCTTGATGCGTCATCTGCGCTCGCTGTTTCTGGTGCTTGATGCCCTGGGGCTGGTAGCGTTTACCCTGATCGGCTGCATGACCGCGCTGGAGATGGGTCAGGGCATGCTGGTGGCTTCGGTGAGCGGAGTGATTACCGGGGTCTTTGGCGGCATCCTTCGTGACATCTTCTGCAACGACATTCCGTTGATCTTCCGTCGTGAGCTGTATGCCAGCGTTTCGTTTGCTGCGGCGTGGTGTTTCTTGTTGTGTACTTATCTGGAAATGCCCAACGAACAGGCGATTTTCGTCACCTTGTTCGGCGGGCTGCTGCTGCGTTTGCTGGCGATCCGCTTTAACTGGGAAATGCCCAAGTTCGTTTATAACGACGAGCATTAAGCAACTGTGGCAGCGGGCTTGGCTCAGGCCCGCTTGGCGTGTTGTGTCAGCGCCCACTCCACATGCTCGCGCACCAGCTCCGACGGGTAATCACGCCGCGCATTCAGGGCTTCCAGCACCGGGATCGTCGATGGCGCATTGCCCAGGCCTACCGCCAGGTTGCGCAGCCAGCGTTCGTACCCGGCCCGGCGCAGCGGCGAGCCTTCGGTGCTGCTCAGGAATTTGTCTTCATCCCACATAAACAGCTCGGCCAAGCCAGCATTGTCCAGGTTATGCCGTGGCTTGAAGTCCCCTTCTGCGGTGGTGCGGGCAAAACGGTTCCAGGGGCAGACGATCTGGCAGTCATCGCAACCGAATACCCGGTTGCCGATCATCGAGCGCAATTCTTCAGGGATCGCGGTTTTCAGCTCGATGGTCAGGTACGAAATGCATTTGCGCGCATCCAGCACATAAGGCCCGACAAAGGCATTGGTGGGGCAGATGTCCAGGCAGGCGGTGCAGCGCCCGCAGTGTTCGGTTTCGTGGGGGGCGTCGACCGGTAGCGGCAAATCGACAAACAGCTCGCTCAGGAAAAAGTAGCTGCCCGCCTTGCGATTGAGCACCAGGGTGTTCTTGCCGATCCAGCCCAGACCCGCCTGTTGCGCGATGGCCTTTTCCAGTACCGGGGCGCTGTCGACAAAGGCGCGGAAGCCAAACGGGCCAATGTCCTTCTGGATGCGGTCGGCCAGTTGTTGCACGCGCTTGCGGATCAGCTTGTGATAATCGCGGCCCAGGGCATAACGTGAAACGTAGGCTTTTTCCGGTTGGGCCAGCAGCTGCGCCATATGAGTGTCACCGGGCAGGTAGTCCATGCGCAGGGAAATCACGCGCACTGTGCCGGGCACCAGCTCTTGCGGGTGTGAGCGCTTGCTGCCGTGGGCGGCCATGTAGTCCATGTCACCGTGGTAGCCGGCTTCCAGCCAGCGTTGCAGATGGTGTTCGTGTTCTCCCAGGTCGAGGCCGGCAATGGCGACTTGTTGAAAGCCCAACTCGCGGCCCCATTCCTTGATGGACCGGGCGAGAGCGGGGAGGTCGGCAGTAATAGCAGGCATGGGACAAGAGAAACCGGAGCTGAGATGCGTATAATTCTGCCAGACATCGGAGCCAAACACGCATGCCGCAGACCAAACACCTGTTAGCCGACCCCCAAGCCCTTAGCGCAGATAATCTGGCGCCACTACCTCGACGAGCCCTGAGCGCCCATAAAGGCCAGTTCGGGCATGTGCTGCTGGTGGGTGGCGATCGTGGATTTGGCGGCTCGATTACCCTCAGCGCCCAGGCTGCACTACGCTGTGGCGCTGGCCTGGTATCCCTGGCCACGCGCCCCGAGCACGTGCCTGCTGCGCTGGTGCGGGTGCCCGAGGTGATGGTGCTCGGCGTATCGTCGGCCAACCAGTTGATGGGCGTACTGGCGCAGGCTTCGGTGGTCGTGGTGGGACCGGGTTTGGGGCAGGCGCCCTGGGGGCGCAGTCTGTTGTCGGCCGCGGCACAGGCAAAAATGCCGCAGGTGTGGGATGCCGATGCGCTTAATTTGTTGTCCAACGCAGTCATCACGCTGGCACCAGGGTCGGTGATGACCCCGCACCCGGGTGAAGCCGCACGCTTGCTGGGTATCAGCACCGGGCAGGTACAGGCCGATCGACCGGCTGCGGCCAGGGCGTTGGTTAAAAAATACTCAGCAGTGTGCGTCCTTAAAGGTGCAGGCAGTCTGATTGCAGGGCTCAATGGCGAGTTGGCCATTTGCAGTCACGGCCATCCGGCAATGGCTACGGCCGGTCTTGGGGATGTGCTGGCAGGCGTGATCGGCGCGCTGCTGGCTCAGGGGTTGGGCGCTTATGATGCCGCATGCCTGGCGGTGTGGCTGCATGCCCGCGCCGGTGAGCAACAAGGACAATTGGGCCGTGGGCTGGCGGCCAGTGATTTGATTCCAGCCATTCGTCAGTTGTTGGAGGAACACGCACCGTGCACGAAATAACACTGCAACTGGCCGACGAAGAGGCCATGACCGCATTTGGCGCGCGCCTGGCCACTGTCACTCAAGGTCACGGCCTGATTTTTCTCGACGGCGACCTGGGTATGGGTAAAACCACCCTGTCACGTGGCCTGATCCGCGGCCTTGGTCACACGGGTTCGGTCAAAAGCCCGACCTTCACATTGGTCGAGCCCTACGAGATTGGCGATATTCGGGCCTTCCACTTTGACCTGTATCGGCTGGTCGACCCGGAAGAGCTGGAATATATGGGGATTCGCGATTATTTCGACGAAGACGCCCTATGCTTGATCGAGTGGCCCGATAAAGGTGCAGGCTTTTTGCCAAAGCCTGACCTGACCATTACCATTAGGCCGCATAACACCGGGCGTTTGCTGACGCTGACGCCCCAAGGTTCTCGTGGCGAGTCTTGGTGTGCCGCATTGGCGCCGGAATACAAATAATGATGGGGTTTGGTATGCGCTTTCGCGCGTTAGCAAGTGTGGTGGGTGTGTTGCTCAGTGTCATGGCATTCAATGCTGTGGCCGCAACCCAGGTCAAGAGCGTGCGTCTATGGCGGGCGCCGGATAACACTCGACTGGTTTTTGATCTTACCGGGCCGGTGCAGCACAGTGTGTTTACGCTGACTGCACCTGATCGTCTGGTCATCGACATCAATGGCGCGACCCTGGGCGGGCCGCTGAATGTGCAAACAGCCAATACGCCAATCACCAGCATGCGCTCGGCGCAGCGTACCCCCACCGACCTGCGTGTGGTTATCGACCTGAAAAAGGCCGTGACCCCGAAAAGTTTCGTTCTGGCGCCCAATGCCCAGTACGGCAACCGCCTGGTGGTCGACCTGTATGACCAGGGCGCCGATCTGGCGCCAAGCCTGCCGGCCACCAACGTGGCAACGGTGCCGGTGGTGCCGGTGACGCCCGCGCAACCCGACGTTAAATTGCCGCCGATCCCGAGCGGTAAACGCAGCGTGGTGGTGGTGATCGATGCCGGCCACGGCGGTGAAGACCCGGGGGCCTCGGGCTCGGCTGGCCAGCGTGAAAAAGACGTGGTGTTGGCGATTGCCAAAGAACTGCAGCGCCAGATCAACGGCATGAAAGGCTTCAGGGCCGAGCTGACGCGTACCGGCGACTACTTTATCCCGCTGCGTGGCCGCACCGAAATCGCCCGCAAGAAAGGCGCCGACCTGTTTGTCTCGATCCACGCCGATGCGGCGCCGTCCAAGGCTGCCTTTGGTGCTTCGGTGTTTGCCCTGTCTGAACGCGGCGCGACTTCCGAGACGGCGCGCTGGCTGGCCGACAGCGAAAACCGCTCCGACCTGATCGGTGGCGCAGGCAACGTCAGCCTCGATGACAAGGACCGCATGCTGGCGGGTGTATTGCTTGACCTGTCGATGACCGCGTCGCTGACCTCCAGCCTCAACGTCGGGCAAAAAGTGCTGAGCAACATAGGTCGGGTCACCCCGCTGCACAAGCAGCGCGTAGAGCAGGCCGGGTTTATGGTGCTGAAGTCGCCGGACATTCCGTCGATTCTCGTCGAGACCGGGTTTATCTCGAACTCCAACGAAGCGTCCAAGCTGGCTTCGAGCAGTCACCAGCAAGCGCTGGCCCGTTCGATCAGCAGCGGCGTACGCCAGTTCTTCCAGCAAAATCCGCCGCCGGGCACTTATATCGCCTGGCTGCGTGACACCGGCAAAATCGCCCAGGGTGCCCGCGAACACACGGTTCGCCCCGGCGAAACCCTGGCGATGATCGCTGTACGCTATCAAGTGGGCGTGGCGACATTGCGCTCGAGCAACAGCCTGAAAACCGATGAGCTGAAGGTTGGCCAGAACCTGAATATTCCGGCAACTGCCCTGGCGGCACAGTAATGAGTGATGAAACATTGAGCAGCAGCGCGCGGATTGAATTGCTCAGCCCGCGCCTGGCCAACCAGATCGCTGCGGGCGAAGTAGTTGAACGCCCGGCTTCGGTGATCAAGGAACTGCTGGAAAACAGCCTCGATTCGGGTGCCAAGCGTATTGATGTGGACGTGGAGCAGGCCGGGATCAAGCTGCTGCGGGTACGTGACGATGGCAGCGGTATTTCCAGCGACGACTTGCCGTTGGCGCTGGCCCGTCACGCCACCAGCAAGATTCGTGATCTGGAAGACCTTGAGCGGGTGATGAGCCTGGGCTTTCGCGGTGAGGCGCTGGCTTCCATCAGTTCCGTGGCGCGCCTGACCCTGACCTCGCGCACCCGTGGTGCCGATCAGGCCTGGCAGGTCGAGACCGAAGGCCGCGACATGGCGCCCCGGGTTCAGCCGGCTGCACATCCGGTGGGCACCTCGGTTGAAGTGCGCGACCTGTTTTTCAACACCCCGGCACGGCGCAAATTTCTCAAAACCGAAAAGACCGAATTCGATCACCTGCAGGAAGTGATCAAGCGCCTGGCGCTGGCACGTTTTGATGTGGCGTTCAATTTGCGCCACAACGGCAAGTCCATCCTCAACCTGCACGAAGCCCGCGACGATACTGCCCGCGCCCGGCGTGTGGCGGCCGTGTGCGGCTCCGCGTTCCTGGAACAGGCAATGCCCATCGAGGTTGAACGCAATGGTTTGCACCTGTGGGGCTGGGTCGGTTTGCCGACTTTTTCCCGCAGTCAGGCGGACTTGCAGTACTTCTATGTCAATGGCCGCGCGGTACGCGACAAACTGGTGGCCCATGCGGTGCGCCAGGCGTATCGCGATGTGCTGTTCAATGGTCGCCACCCAACCTTTGTGCTGTTCTTTGAGGTCGACCCCTCGGTGGTCGACGTCAACGTACACCCGACCAAGCACGAAGTACGCTTCCGTGACGGGCGCATGGTGCATGATTTCCTCTATGGCACTTTGCACCGTGCTCTGGGTGACGTTCGCCCCGAAGACCAACTGGCCGCACCAGCGCCGGTGCCCGGGGCCGAGCGCCCGACGGGGCTGGATGCTGGCGAATTCGGCCCGCAGGGTGAAATGCGTCTGGCGGCCAATGTGCTGGAGCAGCCGCAGTCGGCCCCGTCACCGCATGTGGCAGGTTCGGGCGCTGGTGCGGGCTATCAGTACCAATACCGTCCGCAGTCCTCCGCGCCCCCGGTGCCCGTCGAAGAAGCGCGCAATGCCTATCGCGAGTTTTTCGCACCATTGCCTGAGGCCAATGCCGCGCCTCTGCCGGACGGGCAAGGTGATATTCCGCCGCTCGGCTTTGCTCTGGCCCAGCTCAAGGGCATTTATATTCTCGCGGAAAACGCCCAGGGGTTGGTGCTGGTGGATATGCACGCGGCCCATGAGCGGATCATGTATGAGCGTCTGAAAATCGCCATGGCCAGTGAAGGCCTGAGTGGTCAGCCGCTGCTGGTGCCGGAATCGATTGCGGTCAGCCAGCGGGAAGCCGATTGCGCCGAAGAACACGCCGAGTGGTTCCAGCGCCTGGGCTTCGAGTTGCAGCGCCTTGGCCCGGAAACCCTGGCCATCCGCCAGATTCCAGCCCTGCTCAAGCAGGCCGAGGCCCAGCGACTGGTTCACGACGTACTGGCCGACCTGATGGAATACGGCACCAGTGACCGGATCCAGGCGCACCTCAACGAGCTGCTCGGCACCATGGCCTGCCACGGTGCGATCCGCGCCAATCGCCGTTTGGCGATCCCGGAAATGAACGGTCTGTTGCGTGACATGGAAAACACCGAGCGCAGCGGTCAGTGCAATCATGGTCGTCCCACCTGGACCCAAATGGGCCTGGACGACTTGGACAAACTCTTTTTGCGCGGTCGCTGATGACAGGTTCCAACGCTTTACCCCCGGCTATTTTCCTGATGGGGCCGACGGCCGCCGGCAAGACCGACCTGGCCATCGAGCTGAGCAAGGTGCTGCCGTGCGAGCTGATCAGTGTCGACTCGGCGCTGGTCTATCGCGGCATGGACATCGGCACTGCCAAGCCGTCGAAAGAAATTCTGGCGGCTCACCCGCATCAGTTGATCGACATTCTCGACCCGGCCGAGAGCTATTCGGCGGCCGATTTTCGTCGCGATGCGCTCAAGGCCATGGCCGAGATCACGGCGCGAGGCAATATCCCGCTGCTGGTGGGCGGCACCATGCTCTATTACAAGGCACTGATTGACGGCCTGGCCGACATGCCTCCGGCGGACCCCGAGGTGCGCGCGCAGCTTGAAGAAGAGGCGCAGCGCCTTGGCTGGCAGGCCCTGCACGACCAGTTGGCAGCCATAGATCCGGAGTCTGCCGCGCGAATTCACCCCAATGATCCGCAGCGTCTGACCCGGGCGCTTGAGGTTTATCGGGTCAGCGGCATGAGCGTGACGGCCCATCGGCAAAAACAATCTGAACAAACGACTAAAGCAGCGGCTTCTGGGCACAGCCAATTGCCCTATACTGTCGCGAATCTGGCCATCGCTCCGGCGAACCGTCAGGTGCTGCATGAGCGAATTGCACTAAGATTCGGGCAGATGCTGGAACAGGGGTTCATTGACGAGGTCATAAACCTGCGCAACAGAAGTGACCTGCATGCCGGGTTGCCGTCTATACGTGCAGTGGGTTACCGCCAAGTCTGGGACTACCTCGACGGCAAGCTGACAGCGGCCGAGATGCAGGAGCGCGGCATCATAGCCACGCGCCAGTTGGCCAAGCGCCAGTTCACCTGGTTGCGCAGCTGGAATGATTTGCATTGGCTTGACAGTCTGGGCTGCGACAATCTGCCACGAGCCTTGAAATACCTGGAATCGGTCTCCATATTGAGCTGAGTCTTGGCAAATGCCGTCTATCCTATGGATGTGGCGACAGCGGTCATCTAATTTTTGTTTCTATTTTTTATCCTTACAGGAGTGCGGCATATGTCAAAAGGGCATTCGCTACAAGACCCTTACTTGAATACTTTGCGTAAAGAGAAGGTTGGCGTTTCCATCTATCTGGTCAACGGGATCAAGCTGCAGGGGACCATCGAGTCTTTCGACCAGTTCGTGATCCTGCTGAAAAACACCGTCAGCCAAATGGTTTACAAGCACGCAATTTCGACAGTCGTACCAGTACGTCCAATTCGTCTGCCTAGCGCAACCGAATCGGATCTGGCAGACGCTGAACCAGGTAATGCCTAAATAGGAGCATCCTTTGTTCTTTGAGCGCCACGGTGGTGGTGAGCGAGCGATCCTCGTTCACTTGGAAGGACAGGACCCTGAGGCGCGCGAAGATCCGCAGGAGTTCCAGGAGTTAGCTGTGTCGGCTGGCGCCGATACCGTCGCGTTTTTTAACGTGCCGCGTCATCGGCCATCGGCCAAATACCTGATTGGCAGTGGCAAGGTCGAGGAGTTGCGCGATCTGGTCAAGGCCGAGAAGGTCGACATCGTGATTTTCAATCACGTACTCACGCCCAGTCAGGAACGTAACCTCGAACGTGTTTTCGAGTGTCGCGTGCTTGACCGTACCGGGCTGATTCTCGATATCTTCGCTCAACGCGCCCGTACCCATGAGGGTAAGCTGCAAGTCGAACTGGCTCAGCTTGACCACATGAGCACGCGTCTTGTACGCGGCTGGACTCACCTTGAGCGTCAAGGTGGCGGCATTGGCATGCGCGGGCCGGGTGAAACCCAGCTCGAAACCGACCGCCGACTGTTGCGTGTGCGCATCAGCCAGATCAAAGCCCGTCTGAAAAAAGTCCGCAGTCAACGCGAGCAGTCCCGTAGAGGGCGTCAACGCGCCGATATTCCTACAGTGTCGCTGGTGGGCTATACCAACGCCGGTAAATCCACGCTGTTCAACAAGGTCACCGGCTCTGACGTCTTTGCCGCCGACCAGTTGTTCGCCACGCTAGACCCGACCCTGCGCCGCCTTGATCTGGGTGACCTGGGGCCGATCGTGCTGGCCGACACCGTGGGCTTTATTCGTCATCTTCCGCACAAGCTAGTTGAAGCATTCCGGTCTACGCTCGAAGAGTCGAGCAATTCCGATCTGCTGCTGCATGTGATCGATGCGCACGAGCCTGAGCGCATGGCGCAGATCGAGCAGGTGATGGTGGTACTGGGCGAAATCGGTGCGCAGGACTTGCCGATTCTCGAGGTCTACAACAAAATCGATTTGCTTGAAGGTGTCGAGCCGCAGATCCAGCGTGATGCCGATGGCAAGCCGCAGCGGGTCTGGTTGTCGGCCCGTGATGGTCAAGGGCTGGAGTTGCTTGAGCAGGCCATCGCCGAGTTGCTGGGCAATGATTTGTTCGTGGGCACCTTGCGCTTGCCGCAACGTTTTGCTCGACTGCGTGCACAGTTCTTCGAACTGGGGGTTGTGCAAAAAGAACAGCATGACGATGAGGGCTCCAGTCTGTTGGACGTACGCCTGCCGCGATCCGAGCTCAATCGCTTGGTCAGCCGCGAAGGGATGCAGCCGCTGGAATTCATCGAAGAACACACTTTGCAATAAAAGCCTCGCAAAGCGGTCGTGCCGCTGTGATAGGCATTCTGTAGCATTGGTCGGCGCGCCGTGGGCGCGTCTTTGCTTTATCAGATGGAGAGCGCTATGGCTTGGAATGAGCCGGGTGGCAACTCGAACAATCAAGATCCTTGGGGTGGCAAACGCCCTAAAAATGGCGACCGCAAGGGGCCACCAGATCTCGACGAGGCCTTCCGAAAGCTGCAGGAAAGCCTGAATGGGTTGTTCGGTGGTGGGAAAAAACGTACTGGCGGCAGCGGCAGTGAGGGTGGTTCGAATGGCAAGGGCGCCGGCTACGGTCTGCTCGGCATCGGCCTCGTCGTGCTGGCGGCTGCCTGGCTTTACAGCGCCGTGTATGTAGTCGATGAGCAGGAGCAAGCCGTGGTGCTGCGCCTGGGCAAGTACTACGACACCGTTGGGCCGGGCCTGAATATCTACTTCCCGCCGTTCGACAAAAAGTACATGGAGAACGTGACGCGTGAGCGTGCGTACACCAAGCAGGGTCAAATGCTGACTGAAGACGAAAACATCGTCGAAGTGCCGCTGACCGTGCAGTACAAGATCAGCAACCTGCGCGACTTCGTGCTGAATGTTGATCAACCGGAAGTCAGCTTGCAGCAGGCGACCGACAGCGCCTTGCGTCACGTCGTGGGTTCCACGTCGATGGATCAGGTGCTGACCGAAGGCCGTGAGCAAATGGCCGTGGAAATCAAGGAACGCCTGCAGCGTTTCCTCGATACCTACAAGACCGGTATCACCGTGACCCAGGTCAACGTACAGAACGCAGCCGCACCGCGTGAAGTACAGGAAGCCTTCGATGACGTGATCCGTGCCCGAGAAGACGAGCAGCGTGCCCGCAACCAGGCCGAAAGCTATGCCAACGGCGTTGTACCGGAAGCACGTGGTCAGGCCCAGCGCATCATCGAAGATGCCAACGGCTACCGTGATGAAGTGGTTTCCCGCGCCAAGGGTGAGGCTGACCGCTTTACCAAACTGGTTGCCGAGTACCGCAAAAATCCTGAAGTGACCCGCGACCGTCTGTATCTGGACACCATGCAGGAAGTCTTCAGCAACACCAGCAAGGTACTCGTGACCGGTAACAAAAACGGCCAGAGCAACCTGCTTTACTTGCCGTTGGACAAAATGATCGAAGGCCGTAATGGCAGCACCCCGGCAACGGGTTCGGCAGCCGCAGCGAGCAATACTGATTCCGGCTCGCACGTCAGCACGGATCTGCCGCCACAACCGCGCACCAGGGAGAGCCGCTGATGAGCAATAAATCGCTGGTTGCCCTTATTGTTGCTGTTGTCGTGGGGATCGTTGCCTGGAACAGCTTCTACATCGTCTCGCAAACCGAGCGTGCTGTACTGCTGCGCTTTGGCCGTGTGGTCCAGGCTGACGTTCAGCCGGGCCTGCATGTGAAGATTCCTTACGTCAACCAGGTGCGCAAGTTCGACGCCCGCCTGATGACGCTGGACGCGCCGACTCAGCGTTTCCTGACGCTGGAAAAGAAAGCGGTCATGGTTGATGCCTTCGCCAAGTGGCGTGTGAAAGATGCCGAGCGCTTCTACACCGCAACTTCGGGCATGAAACAGATTGCTGACGAACGTCTGTCGCGTCGTCTGGAATCCGGTCTGCGTGACCAGTTCGGCAAGCGCACCCTGCACGAAGTAGTGTCGGGTGAGCGTGATGCGTTGATGGCTGACATCACTGCATCGTTGAACAAAATGGCTGAAAAAGAGCTGGGCATTGAAGTGGTCGACGTTCGCGTCAAGGCCATCGACCTGCCAAAAGAAGTAAACCGCAGCGTTTTCGAACGTATGAGCACCGAACGTGAGCGTGAAGCACGCGAGCATCGGGCCAAGGGTAACGAACTGGCAGAAGGCATTCGTGCTGACGCCGACCGTCAACGTCGTGTTCTGCTGGCTGAAGCTTATCGTCAGTCCGAAGAAGCACGCGGTGATGGCGATGCCCAGGCAGCTTCGATCTACTCCAAGGCTTATGGCCAGGATCAGGAGTTCTACAAGTTCTATCGCAGCCTGCGCGCTTACCGCGAAAGCTTCGCGAGCAAGAACGATGTGCTGGTTCTGGACCCAAGCAGCGATTTCTTCCGCTACCTGGAAAAATCCAAGCCTTCGCAGCAGTAAAAGCGCTTTAAGCCTGTGGGAGCAGGCTTGCATCGCGATGCAAGTAACTCGGTCTGTCTGCTAAATCGAGTTGATGCCATCGCGAGCAAGCCCGCTCCCACACTGTTTTCAGAAGGGTTGGCATGTTCATCACAGGCCCTGATTCACTCCGCTTGGCGGTCAAATGGCCTCGCAGGGTGATCCTTTTAGAAAACGGGTGTATGATGCGGCAGCCGGGAAATTCCCGGCTTTTTTGCGTCTGCATGTTTGATTGTCCGAATGGCTGTTACAGCATCGGCAGAATTTTCGAGGAATGTGCGAGCCTGTCGTTCAGGCTTTTTTGCTGTGCGCGTTCAAGACGCAGCCACGTTCTGCTTTACTCAAGGCTCGCCTGCTGGCTGGCCGCCCGGATCACAGGGGAATGGCGTAATGGCAACGGTAGACCGCTGGCTTTTGCCAGATGGCATCGAAGAAGTACTTCCACCTGAAGCTGCCCGCATTGAAGTGGCGCGCCGTCAGGTGTTGGATCTGTTCCAGAGCTGGGGCTATGAGTTCGTCGTGACCCCGCATATCGAATACCTGGAGTCCCTGCTGACAGGGGCTGGCCAGGACCTCGACTTGCGTACCTTCAAGGTGATTGACCCGCAAACGGGTCGCCAGATGGGTTTTCGTGCCGACATCACGCCGCAAGTGGCGCGTATCGATGCGCATACCCTGCGTCGTGAAGGCCCGAGCCGTCTGTGCTACGCCGGCAGCGTGCTGCATGCTCAACCGCGTGCACTGTCATCCTCGCGCAGCCCGATCCAGCTGGGCGCCGAGTTGTATGGCGATGCAAGCCCGAGCAGCGATGTTGAAGTGATCAGCCTGATGCTGGCCATGCTGCAACTGGCCGATGTGCCGGATGTGCACATGGACCTGGGGCATGTTGGTATTTACCGTGGTCTGGCCCGTGCGGCCAACCTGTCGGTTGAAGTGGAACAACAATTGTTCGACGCCCTGCAACGCAAGGCGATCGACGAAGTAACGGCCTTGACCCAAGGCTTGCCGGCCGATTTGGCGGGCATGCTGCAGGCCTTGGTTGGTTTGTGTGGCGGTCACGAAGTTCTGGCTGCTGCGCGCGAGCGTCTGGCCAAGGCTCCGGCTCAAGTGCTGGCAGCTCTGGACGACCTGGTGGCGATTGCCGAAGGGTTGTCTGTGCGTTTCCCGCAGTTGCCGTTGTACTTTGACCTGGGCGAGTTGCGTGGGTATCACTACCACACAGGTGTAGTGTTTGCGGTATTTGTACCGGGCGTTGGGGACTCCATCGCCCAAGGCGGTCGTTATGACGACATTGGTGCTGTTTTCGGGCGTGCCCGGCCGGCAACCGGCTTTTCGACCGATTTGAAAACCCTGGTGACCCTGGGGCGTGCGGAAGTCAAGTTGCCGTCTGGTGGTATCTGGATGCCAGACAGCACCGATGCGGCACTCTGGCAGCAGGTTTGCCAGCTTCGCAGTGAAGGCCAGCGTGTGGTTCAGGCGTTGCCTGGGCAACAGCAGGCTGGTGCCCTGGAGGCAGACTGCGACCGCCAATTGATTCAGCAGAATGGCCTGTGGCAAGTAGTGCCGCTGGTTTCTTGAGTTTTCCTGCCGGCGGCTGCCGGCACCAAGTTTGCGCGAATGAGGACAAGTGTTATGGGTAAGAATGTCGTAGTCCTGGGCACCCAATGGGGTGATGAGGGCAAAGGCAAGATCGTTGATCTGCTGACCGAACATGCTGCCGCTGTAGTGCGTTACCAAGGTGGCCACAACGCTGGCCACACGCTGGTAATCGACGGCGAAAAAACCGTATTGCACCTGATTCCGTCGGGCGTGTTGCGCGAAGGCGTGCAATGCCTGATCGGCAACGGTGTCGTGGTTGCTCCCGACGCCCTGCTGCGTGAAATCATCAAGCTGGAAGAGAAAGGCGTACCGGTGCGCGAGCGCCTGCGTATCAGCCCGTCCTGCCCGCTGATCCTGTCGTTCCACGTGGCGCTGGACCAGGCCCGTGAAAAAGCCCGTGGCGAGCTGAAGATCGGTACGACCGGTCGCGGTATCGGCCCGGCTTACGAAGACAAAGTTGCCCGTCGTGGCCTGCGTGTTGGCGACCTGCTGAACATGCCGCGCTTTGAAGCCAAACTGCGTGAACTGGTGGATTACCACAACTTCATGCTGGTTGGTTACTACAAAGAGCCGGCTATCGACTTCGACAAGACCCTGGCCGAGTGCAAGGAATACGCCGAGCTGCTCAAGCCGTTGATGCTGGACGTGACAGCCGAGCTGCACGACCTGCGTCGCGCTGGCAAGGACATCATGTTCGAAGGCGCCCAGGGTTCGTTGCTGGACATCGACCACGGTACCTATCCGTACGTGACCAGCTCCAACACCACCGCTGGCGGCGTTGCGACCGGTTCGGGCGTTGGCCCGATGTTCCTGGACTACATCCTGGGCATCACCAAGGCTTACACCACTCGCGTAGGTTCGGGCCCGTTCCCGACTGAGCTGTTCGACGACGTTGGCGCTCACCTGGCCAAGCAAGGTCACGAGTTCGGTGCTACCACCGGCCGTGCCCGTCGTTGCGGCTGGTTCGACGCCGTTATCCTGCGTCGCGCTATCGATGTGAACAGCATCTCGGGCATCTGCCTGACCAAGCTGGACGTACTCGACGGTCTGGAAACCATCAACATTTGCGTTGGCTACAAAGACGCAAACGGTGTTGATGTTGCACCGACCGACGCTGACAGCTACGTAGGCCTGCAGCCTGTGTACGAAGAAGTGCCGGGCTGGACTGAATCGACCGTGGGTGCCAAAACCCTGGAAGAGCTGCCAGCCAACGCTCGCGCTTACATCACGCGCGTAGAAGAGCTGATCGGCGCTCCGATCGACATCATTTCGACTGGCCCGGACCGCAACGAGACCATCGTTCTGCGTCACCCGTTCGCTTAAGTCGCTGTTGATGTAAAACAAAAGGCCCTTCGGGGCCTTTTGTCGTTTCTGCCTGTTGTGCGGCACGACCCTTGCTGTGAAAACCGTCAATAAGCGTGCTATCAAAATAATGGCACCTAAGTGGAGGGTTTTCCGTGTCTGCCGTTCTCTCACTGTTACAAAGCCGTCTGCTGCGGCCTGTATTCGTTACCCTAGGTATCGCTCTTTTGGTGCAGGTTTTGGTGGCTGTTGCACTGACACGGAGCACGGTGACGGCGTTGGAGTCTGATCTGGATGCGCGTCTGGGGGCAGACAGCCAAAAGCTCACCGCGGAACTGGAGCAGGCCGGGCGTGAGGTTAAAAGCAGCCTGGATGCGTTGTCTGCCAGCACCCGGCAGCGTTTGACCGCGGGCCTGGAGCCACGCTTGAAAGACGAGCAAATGCAGCTCAGGCAATCGCTGGAGAAGAACCTGCAGGACTCGGCCAACGACATGGCGCAACTGCTGGCAGCTGTAGCGCCGCGTGCCATATGGGATAGCGATGTGCCCACGCTGTCCGATTTCGCCCGACGCGCTCAACGTAATCCTAATGTGTTATTCGTGGTGTACGACGATGCCACGGGGCAGCATCTGACCCGCTATCTCAATCGTGATAACCCGATCAACCAGGCGCTTTTGGCCAAGGGCAATGGCGAGCGGGCGCTGGATAAAGTGCTCGATGCGGCCCGCCATGATCCGTCTGTGTACTATCTCGAAGCCTCTATCAACCCCAATGGCGTCGAGATCGGCAAAGTGCTGATGGGGGTTTCCACCGCCTCGGTTGAGCAGGACCTGGCGGCCCTCGACCAGCGCTTTTCGACGTTGATAGCCAATAGCGGGCAACTGGTCGGCGAAAGCTTGCAAGGTGCTGCCAGCGACAGTTCGGCAGCACTGGGCGCGCGTTTGGAGTCGGCGCAGGCAGCGGCGGCGCAGATGCAGGCCAATACCGCGCAGACCGTGCGCGAGGCGGCGGACACCTTGCGCTGGCGTATTGGCATGGGGCTGGCGATTGTCGGACTTGGTGTGTTGCTGTTACTGGCGGTGGTGCTGGGGCGGCGGGTGGTCAACAAGTTGCTGCTGCTGATTGCCGCGCTGGATGACCTGGCCGCAGGCGAAGGTGATTTGACCAAGCGTGTAGGCCTGAACAGCAAGGATGAAATCGGCGATATGGCGGCGGCGGTTAACCGCTTTGTCGACAAGCTGCAGCCCATCGTGCGTGAGGCGGGGGATGTGGCGCAGCGCACCGGGGTGGAGATCGGTGTGATGACCTTGCGCAATGCCGGGGCCGATGCTGCCGCGCAGTTACAGCGCGATGAAGTAGCTCAGAGCCTGCATGCACTGTCGACCATGGCAGATGCAGCCCAGTCGGAAAGCCAGGCGATGCAGGCGGCGCTCCGGCAGGTGGTTGATATTCGTCAGGCTACTGATGAAAACACTCGCACCTCGGCCAAGGTCGGGGGGCTGATCGAGGCGCTGGCCGGACAGGTGGGCGAGGGAGCCAAGGTGATCGAGCGTCTGGCGCAGCAAAGTGAGCAGATTGAAGTGGTGCTGACCGTGATTCACGGCATCGCCGAGCAAACCAATCTGCTGGCTTTGAACGCGGCCATTGAAGCCGCGAGGGCGGGGGAGACTGGGCGTGGTTTTGCTGTGGTAGCCGATGAAGTGCGGGCTCTGGCCAGCAAAACCCAAAGCTCTACCGGTGATATTCAGGCGCATATCGTGGCCTTGCAGCAGGGAGCCAGGGAAGCCGTGGCGGCCATTGGCCTGGCGGGGCGTCAGGCCGATGAGGGCCTGGCGGTGCTGCGCGGCAGCGTGCAGTTGCAAAAGACCATGCAGGTATCGGTCGAGCAGGTGCATAGCGCGATTGGTGATGCGACCAAAGCTGCCGAGCATCAGGCGCAAGGAGCGTATGCGGTGCGTGGGCGGGTGGAAGTGATCCATGCCCAGGCCGAGCGTGCGGCCGAGGCGGTGACCCAGACCACGGCCAGCGGCAAGGTGCTGGACGGGTTGGCGGCGCAGCTCAAGGCGAGTCTTGGGCAGTTCCGGGCGTAGAGAAGCGGGGCTGCCCCTGTGGGAGCGGGCTTGCCCGCGATGCGGGCAGCGCGGTGAATCTGCATGCCCCCGTCGATGCCATCGCGGGCAAGCCCGCTCCCACACGGGGTATGCTGGATCCGCTGTCAGCGGCTCAAATACATCCTGGTGGTGAGCAAGTACACCGGCAGCCCCGACACCAGAATCAACAATGCCGCATAAGGCGCCGCTGCCGCAAACTCGATATTCGAAGTATGCGACCACACTTGTGTTGCCAGGGTGTTCAGCCCGGTCGGACTCAGTAGCAAGGTGGCGGTCAATTCCTTCATCGCATCCAGAAATACCAGGGCAAAGGCCGCCCCCAGCGCGGGGAAGATAATCGGCAGGGTCACCCGGCAAAATGCCGTAAACGAAGTGGCGCCCAGGGTCCGTGCTGCTTCTTCCAGTTGCGGAGCCGCCTTGTTCAGCGCCGTGCGGATGGGTGCCTGTGCCAGTGGCAAAAACAGCAGCGCATAGGCAATCAGCAGCAATGCCGAAGTCTGGTACAGCGCCGGCACATAATGCAGGGCGAAGTAGACCAGCGCCAAGGCAATCACCAGCCCGGGCAGTGCATGTAACAGATATGGCAAACGCTCCGCCCAGATGGCCAGCGGGCCTTTGTAGCGCACCACCAGCAATCCGACCGGCACAGCCAGCACCAGGCACAGCGCCGCACCGCCCAAGGCCAGTGACAGCGACGAGAACAGAGCCTCGCCAATCTCGGCCAGCGGGAATGCTGCCGAGCTGCCCTTGATCAGCCAGTACGCCAGCATGCCCAGCGGGATGCCGCTGCCAATCACCGCCAGCGCCAGGCAATACAGTTGCCCCGGTAGCGACCACTTGCCCAGGTTCACTTGTTCCGCATGCCGTGCAGCGCCCTGGCCGATACGAATATGCCGGCCTTTGCCACGAACCTTAAGTTCCAGCCATAACAGGCTCAGGCACATCACCAGCAGCACCGCAGACAGCATCGCCGCATTGGCATTGCTGAACTCCAGCTCGAACTGCTGATAAATGGCTGTGGTAAAGGTCTGCAGGCCGATGATCGACAGCGCGCCGAATTCCACCAGCATATGCAGGGCAATCAGCAACGAGCCGGCCAGCAGCGAAGGCCAGAGCAGTGGCAGGGTGATCTTGAAAAACACCCCCCAGCGATTCTGCCCCAGGGTTCGAGCCGACTCTTCAAGGGCTGGGTCGAGGTTGCGCAGGGTCGCCGCCACCGGCAGAAAGATCAGCGGGTACTTGGACAGGCTCATCACCAGAATGGCACCGCCCAGGCCCTCGAAACTGGCGCTGAGCGATACCCAGGTAAAGCTGCTGACAAACGCCGGCACGGCAAATGGCAGGCACAGGATCACGCCCCACAGGCGCCGCCCCGCCAGGTTGCTGCGCTCCAGCAGCCAGGCCAGGCTCAGGCCGACCAGCGCGCAGGTCAGTGTGACGCCGATCATCAGCAGCAAGGTGTTGCGCATCAGGCCAAAGACATAAGGCCGCCACAACAGGTGCAGGGCTTCAGACCACCCGGCTTGCCAGGCCTTTGTGCCGACATACAACAGCGGCAACAGGCTCAGGCCCACCAGTAGCAGTACGGGCAACAACAGCCAGATCGAAGGCTTTTTGCGAGTGGGCGTAAAGCGTGCAGGTTGAGCGGCTGACAACATCAGAGCAGGCCTACATCACGTTCAAGGTCCAGTGCTTCTTCAGCGTTACCCAGGTCGGCAGGCGTCACTTTCGGCGGTTGCAGCTCTTCAAACGGTTTGAGGCCGCGTTCCGAGACCATGCCTTTGCGCATCGGGTATTCAGCGGTGGTGTTGGTGATAACGCGCTGACCTTCTTCACTGGCCATGTAAGCCAGCAGTTGCTGGGCTTCCTTGGGGTGTTTGCTGGCCTTGATCACGCCGGCGCTGGACACGGTGATCAAACCGCCCGCATCACCATCGGTGAAGTAGTGCAGTTTGGAATCCAGCTGGCCTTTTTCGCGTTGCAGGGCAAACCAGTAGTAGTTGTTGACCAGTACTGCGGCGACTTCACCGTTTTCTACGGCTTTGAGTGCCACCATGTTGTTGGTGTAGGTCTTGCCGAACGCACGCAGACCGGTCAGCCATTCTTCGGCGGCATCGCGCCCGTGCAGCTTGATGATTGCTACGGCCTGTTCCTGGAAGGCACCGCTGGTGGGTACAAAGCCGATCTTGCCTTGCCATTGCGGGTCAGCGAAATCCAGAACCGACTTGGGCAACTGGTCTTCGCTGATCTTTTTCGGGTTGAAGGCGACAACGCGGGTACGCGCAGTCACGCCGATCCAGGTGCCATTGGCGGCCACGTACTCTTTGGGCAGCGCTTGCAGGGTGCTGTCATCGGCCTTGGCCAGAAAGCCCTGTTCGCCCAGGCTGTTCAGAGGCGGCGACTCTTCGGCGTAGAACACGTCCGCAGGCGAGCGATCGCCTTCTTCCATGATCTGGCTGGCCAGCTGGTTGCTGCTGCCTTTGCGCACATTGACGTGAATGCCGGTCTTGGCTTCAAAGGCGGCAGCGAGGTTGTCGCCGACCTCTTTGTGCTGGCCGTTGTACAGGGTCAGCGTCACAGGATCGGCAGCGTAGGCGGCGGGAGCAAGCAGGGTCAGGCCAAGTGTTGCGATGGACAAACTGCGCAGTAGAAATGTCGCAAGCTGGGTATTTCGGAGCATCATTCGCTGGTTTCCTCGCTTGGGTACTACAAAACTTGTAACAATAATAAACGATATCGTTTCTCAAGTGCGCTTGACCCAGCGTCCAATTGCACCAGTGCGACGAAATGTGATGCCGGCGGCCTGTTCTGCTTTTGTGGGAACGGGCTTACCCGCGATGGGTATGCTGCCGTTTTACCGGTACACCGTGTCGCCTGCATCGCGAGCAAGCCCGCTCTCACAAAGTCAGGCGCTGCCTACAGCGTGTCGAGAAAGCTGCGCAAGGCCCGCAGTTCGTCCTTGTCCATGTTCAGCGCCTTGAGCCGGTCGCTGGTGCGTGGGAACAACGGGTCGTTGACCTGTTGCGCGTTGGGGCGCGGGCGGGGCATGCCCATGTTGTAGAACGCCAGCGTGCCTTCCATGTTCACAAACAGGCCGTTGTGCATCCACGGTGCGGTTTTCATCACCAGGCGCAATGACGGCGTACGAAATGCCCCCACGTCTTCTGGTTTGCGCGTTACTTCGTAGCGCCCGAGGTCTTCGTATTTACGCCCGTAGTAACTCAGGCCGACGTTATGAAACTGCTCGTCGCTCAGCGCCGGGCCGAAGTGGCAGTTCATGCAGCGTGCCTTGGTGCGAAACAGATGCAGGCCGTAGAGCTGCTCATCGCTCATGCGTTGCGGGCGCCCGCGCAGCAGTTGCTCGAAGGCGGTGTTGCGCGTGGCGCTGACCAGCGTGCGCTGAAAGGTGGCCAGGGCCTGGGCGGTTTGCTGTGGGGTGATCGGGCCTGGCCCGAAAACTTGTGCAAACTCCTCCCGGTAAGCGCTATCGGTATTGAGCCGTTGCAGCAGTTGCGGGATATCAAAGGCCATTTCCACCGGGTCGACGATGGGGTGCATGGCTTGCTGTTCCAGAGTGCCACCGCGCCCGTCCCAGAACAGCGCCGGGCTGTAGCCGCTCATTACCAGGCTGGGGGCATTGCGTCGGCCGCTCTGGCGGTCATGCCCGAACGAGACGCGGCGGCCATCGGCAAAGGCCATATCGGCTTCATGGCACGAAGCGCAGGCGATTTGCCCGGAGCGCGAGAGCTTGGGGTCGTTGAACAGTTTTTTGCCCAACTCGGCCTTGGCTTCGCTGAACGGGTTATCCGGCGGTGCGGGGGCGTGGGCGGGCAGGGCGGCCATTTCCTGCCATTGCACTTCGGCATCTACCTGGGGTGAAGGCCATTGGGCGACGGGCTGGCGGTATTGTTGGGCGATGCAGGTTTTGTAGTCGGCGGCCTGTTCGTCGCAGGCGACTGCGTTCAGGGTCAGGGTGCCGAGGGTCAGGCCGAGGAATAGGGTCTTCAAAATTTATACCCCACTTCCAGCATGAACTGGCGGCCGACTTCATAGTTGAGTACGCCGTTGGTGTCGGTGGAGCTGACGATGGTCTTGTCCAGCAGGTTGCTGACGTCGAGATTGACGAAAACGGCCTGATCCTTGGCGGTGGGCATCTCCCAGGCAACACGGGTGTCCCAGGTCAGTGCCCCGGAGAACGGGGTTTCTTCCCAGACATAGACACTGCTGCCTTCGTGCTCGACCTTTTTGTTGGTGGAGGCAATGCGCCGGTAGCCGTCGCGGTAACGCAGGAAGTTGGTCCAGGTCAGGTGCAGGGGCTCGACTTCGGTCACGGTGGTCAGGCGCGCGGTCCAGGGGCGGTTGTAGTTGCTGGCGGGCATGTCGGAATACTTCATGAACTTGCCGTCGTACTGGATCGTCGGGTCTTCTACGTAGATAGCGCCGATGCTGGCGCTGTAGCTGGACAGCCCGGTGTTGTTGATCTTGCTCCAGTCCATCGCAAACTGCGCAGTGGTGCGGGTGCTGCCCAGATTGAAGGGTTGCAGGGGGGTGATGCTCAGGGTGTAGATGTCGGCGTCGCTTTTGCCGCCGTTGTAGTAGGTGTAGTAGTTGGCAGCCAGGGTCGAGGTGTCTTCGGACGGTTCGCCGATTTGCGCGCCCCAGGCGCGGCTGATCTGGTCGCGCCCCTTACGGTTGACGTACTTGACGGCGAACTCGGTGTTCCATTGCACGTGGCTCAGGCCCAGGGTCAGTTCGTCGTCGTAAGGCACTTTGAGCTGGTTGAATTTGCTGTCATTGGCGATGTGCTTGCTCAGCTCCCAGTCAGACGTCTGCGTCTTGCGGGTGTATTCGGTGCTCATCGAGGCAATACCGTCGCGCAGGCGATAGGCGTAAAGGTTGCGTCCGTAGTAACGGTTGGCGCCGGCAGTGAGGCGGGTCTTGCCATCGCCAAACACGTCCAGCTCGGTGGCCAGGCGCGGGGCGAAGGTGATCTGATTCATATAGTTGTCGCCGTCCACCCGGATGCCGGGCCTGACGGTGAGGCGCTTGTAGTGCATTTCGTCTTGCAGATACAGCGCCCATGAACGCGTGTCGAAGGCAATTTTGCCCTGGGTAACGGTCATCTTGTTCGCATACTGGCCAGGCCAGCCATTGATCGTGGGCGCCATTGAGCACAGCGGGTCATTGCCGGTGCATGACGTGGCCTTGTCCACCGCATAGCTGCTGTAGGGTGTGCCGCGCTCATAGCTGGCCGAGTTCTGCGACAGCTCCAGGCCAGTTTGCAGCGAATGATCCACACCCAGCCATTTGAAGCTGTTCCAGTCGGCCTTGAGTTTGTAGGCCAGGGTTTTTTGGGTTTCTTCGATATCGCCAAAACCGCCTTCGGTGGCGAATGCCGAGGTGCTCCAGTCGCGACTGGTCGAAGTTCGCCAGAGGATCATGTAGTCGCGGTCGGAATAGCGTGAGGTATTCAGCTCGCTCCAGCTCAGGTTCTGCTCAACCCGGGCCAGGGGCGCGTTCCACACCAGGCGCGTACTGATACTGTCGCCACCGGCATCCATATCGCGGCCGGACACCAGCGAGTTGGGGCCGTAGGTGCGGGCGGTTTCCGGCGCGTGGGTCAGGGTGGTATCGAGCTTCCAGTCTTCGTTGATCTGCCAGGTGGCCTTGAGGAAGTAGTTGTCGATGCGCCGCGATTGTTCTTCGGTCTCCATTGCCGTTTCGGTCTGGTTGGCCACGGAAAACAGGCGGGTCGGCATGGTGGATTCTTTACGCGAGAAGGTGCCCAGCAAGCCGAAGTTGTCGGTCAGGTGGCCTTCGAGGGTGGCGCGGGTGATGACTTTTTCGAAGTCGGGCTGGTAGTTGTTGCCAAAGCCGGCCTTGAAATTTTCCAGGTCCGGGTCGTCTTTGTTCAGGTGATAGCGGGTCCACTCGGAGCGGGTCATTTGTACCGACACCTTGCCGTGCAGTTCCTTGCGGGGGTCGCGGGTATTGGCTTCGACTACACCGCCATTGAAGCCGCCAAATTCTACCGGCACGTTACTGTCGTAGACCTTGATGTTTTCCAGCAGGTCGGTGTCCAGCGCCAGGCCCTGGCTGCGCCCCGGTATCTCATCGAAGTCGTCGTTGCTGTTGCCCGGGTCCAGGTCGTTGTTCATGCTCATGCCGTCAACGATAAACAGGTTCTGCCAGGGCCGTGCGCCGTTGATGCTGATATCGGCGGGGGCGATTTCCCCCGGGTTTTTGCTGCTCAACTGGCTGTTGTCGAACTGCACGTTGGGGTTGGTGCGCAGCAGGCTGGTGATATCACCGTTGCCCGAGGGCAGGTCCTCGATCATCTGCCGGTCGATCACCTGTTCGCCCTGGAACACCGGCTCCATCGCCGTGATGGGGGTACTTTTGATTTGCAGCACATCGCTTTGGGTGGGCGGCAGGATTGAGGCGCTGTCAGACGAGGTCACTTCCCATTGCATGCCCGTGCCGCGCAACAGGTGGGCCAGGGCTTTTTCGGGGCTGGTGCTGGCATCGACTGGCGAGCTGGTCAGGCCGTTGAGCACGGTGCTTTCCGCGCTGACCTGCCAGCCTGACTGCTGGGAAAACGCAATCAGGGCGCTGGCCAAAGGCTGGGCCGGGATCTGGAAGTGCAGTTGTTGACGGCTGATTGGCGTGTCGGCTGCCGGGCTGGCAGCGATGGCCAGTGCGGGCAGGCCGAGCAACAGGGCCAGGGACAACGATCGATAGCGAGCAACACTGACACAACGCAAACGCGAAGAAGGCATGAGGTGACCTACGAAATGAAACGCCATAGTCACTAATGCGAATCTTTATCAGTGACGTTCGTAGGTAAAGACTCCCGGGCCTTCAGGATTTCCAGAAATAAGTGAAAATAGTTTCGTTAGCGCAAGCCCGCGCCCGCAGGGAGGCTCAGGGCTTGGTCGAGACGATCAGGGTGTAGGGCACGCTGTCCTGCAGGCGTCCGCCCAATGGGGCAATGGCGGTTTGCAGTGCGCGTTTGGGGTCGCGCAGGTTCAGGGCTGCGGTGATGCGTCGTTGCCCCAGCGCCTTGTCCGTCAGCAGAATCAGGCCCGGCTGATAGCGGCGCAACTGTGTGATCACGTCATCGATCGATTGATCGACCGCCACCAGCTGCCAGCGACGCCAGGGCGCGATTTGCTCCTGGGGCAATTGCACGATGCGCGTGCGCTGGCCGTTTGCAGTGAAGTGCAGTTGGTCGCCATGGCCCAGCAGGTGCGTGGCCGAAACCGATGCTTGCGGCGTTTGTACCGCAACCGTGCCGCTCTCGACGCTGACGTCGACGCCGTTGTCGTCCAGGTTGACCGCAAACGCGGTGCCGGTCACCCGAACCCGCACGTCACCGGCGTTGACGTAGAAGGCGCGGTTGGCATCGTGGGTCACCGAGAAAAAGGCCTGGCCACGCAATAGCGTGACTTCTCGCTGATCGGGGTTGAACTGCACATCGGCAAGCGTATTGCTGTCGAGAAGCATCTGGCTGCCATCGCTGAGCGCCACTGTGCGGTGTTCGCCGGTGGGGCTGCGGTGGTCGGCTTGCATCGCCTGCCAGTCGGGGCCCCACATCAGCAGGGCGC
>NZ_WIWL01000055.1:0-1303 GCF_009600105.1 Pseudomonas sp. FSL R10-0056 | reverse complement strand
AGGGCGAACAGTCCAAGTTGCGCGAGCCAGCCGAGAAAGGCGCCGGCGAGGCTGGCCATCAGCCCGAGCACACTCAGTTGCAGGGTAAACAACCAGAGTGTTCCGCGCCGTGACAGGCCGAGGCAACGCAGCAGGGCGCTGGCATCGAAACGCCGATTGGCAAAGCGGGTGGCAGACAACGCTACGGCCACGCCCGCCAGCAGCACCGCCACCAGGCTGGCCATGTTCAGGTAGCGTTCGGCCTTGCCCAGCGCACCGCCGATCTGCTGGTTGCCGTCACGGCCGTCCAGGAGGCGCTGGTTGGCGTCCAGGCCAGGCTTGATCACCTGGCGATACGATTCCAGCGCCGGTGCTTCACCGCGCCACAGTTCGCGGTAGGTGACACGGCTGCCCGGTTGTACGATGCCGGTGGCGGCAAGGTCGTCCAGATTGATCAGTACTCGTGGGGTCAGGCTGTAAAGGTTGCCGGCCCGGTCGGGTTCGTAAGTCAGCACGCGGGTGATACGCACGGTTTTTGAACCGACATCGATTTCATCGCCGACCTTCAGGTCCAGCGCGGTCAGCAGTCGGGCTTCGGCCCAGGCCTCACCGGATTTGGGACCGCCCCCAGGCTGTTCTTCGGCATAGGGCTGCGGGGCGCTTTTCAGTTCGCCGCGCAACGGGTAGGCATCGTCTGCCGCCTTGATGCTGGAGAGCTGAATGCCATTGTCGGTGGCAATCACGCTGGCGAATTCGACCACCCGGGCGTGTTCGAGGCCCAGGTCGTTGCCGACCTTGATTTGTTCTTCACGGGCCGGGGCCGTGCCATCAAGCACCAGGTCGGCGCCGAGGAACTCAGTGGCACGCAACAACATCGCGCCATTAAGACGGGCACCGAAGTAGCCGATGGCCGTGCTGGCCGCCACGGCGACCAGCAGGGCGAAGAACAGCACCCGCAGCTCGCCGGCGCGGGCATCGCGCAGTAATTGGCGTACGGCCAGACTCAGCATGCGCAACAGCGGCAGACGTGCCATCAGGGCTCCAGAGGGCCGACCAGATGGCCAGCTTCAAGACGGATCAGGCGCCGGCAACGATGGGCCAGGCGTTCGTCATGGGTCACCAGCACCAGGGTGGTGCCGTTTTCCTTGTTCAGTTCAAAGAGCAGGTCGGTGATGCGCTCACCAGTGTGGCTGTCCAGGTTGCCGGTGGGTTCATCGGCAAACAGCACGTCGGGATTGGCGGCAAATGCCCGGGCAATGGCGACCCGTTGCTGCTCGCCGCCGGACAGCTGGCGTGGCGAGTGACTCAGGCGCTGGCCCAGGCC
>NZ_WIWL01000054.1:0-1315 GCF_009600105.1 Pseudomonas sp. FSL R10-0056 | reverse complement strand
AACAAGTTTTGCGGCGATGGTCTCATTGGCCTGCGCTATGCGGTGCTTGCGACAATACTTTACGTACAGAGCCTAGTGAGGGCGCTGCTAAAGCGAATCGAGGCTAACCAGAGCGAAATGCTGCGATTGGTGCAGTCCTTAAAATTTTAGCCGCTAAAAAATCACGCAATTATTTCGTGTTCTTCCTTGGAGTTCCCATGAACAAAACCAAAGGTTTTATCGGTGGGTGTTTACTGGCTATCGCAACAACACACCTGCAACCAGCTCTTGCAGGTATACCCGTTGCCGACGGATTGAATTTGGGGCAAACCACCATCAGTGCAATGCAGAGTGTCGCCGCTGTCGTAAAGCAGATTGAACAGTACCGAACTCAGCTAATGCAGTACGAAAATATGCTGCAGAACACTGCAGCTCCTTCATCCTATATTTGGGATCAGGCTGACCAAACGATAACAAGGCTGCTGGAAGCTCAGAACACCCTCAGTTACTACAGGAACCAAGCGGGCAGCCTCGAAAACTACTTATCCAAGTTTCAGGACGCCTCGCACTACTCAGCGTCCCCTTGTTTTGGGACTCAGACTTGCTCAGATCAGGATCAACGGGCCATTGCCACTGCCCGTGCAGAGGCCAGCACTGCCCGTAAACTAAGCACCGACGCCCTTCTGATGAACGTTGATCGCCAACAAAACACCCTGCAACGGGATGCCAATAACTTGGCAAACATGCAGCGCCAAGCCGTCAACGCTGAGGGCCAAATGCAAGCGATCCAATCGGCGAACCAAATGGCTAGTGCCCAAGCCAATCAGCTCATCCAAATCCGAAGCTTGCTCGTCGCTCAGCAAAGCGCCGTAGCTACTGAAGCTCAGATAGCAGGTGATCGAGAATCCCAGCAACAGGCCGCCGACCAACATGCACTCTCGGGAAATAACAGCCAGAGTGCTGAAAGGTCCTGGTAAGGAGCAGATATGCACTGTCGAACCTTAACCTGCATCACCCTGCTGATTAGCCTCGTATGCGGCTGCAACGATCAGCACAGCTCTAAGACGCTGAAGTGTAATGACGTCACCAGAGGGCTTTCGAAAACAGATCAGCAAGCGATTAGAGATGCTTGCGCACTTAGCCACAAAAACACCCAAAGCAACGACAGACAATGGTGACCGCATGAAAAAGCTCATTTCGACTCACCTACTGCTCGCAGCACTCATCAGCGCGCAAGCTGCTCAGGCTGCAGACTTGGACTGAATCGCCCCTAGTTTCGTAGACACCTCCAAGCCTTAAAATGAGGCCCATTAGGAGGTGCCATGAGCAACCAGCG
>NZ_WIWL01000053.1:0-1318 GCF_009600105.1 Pseudomonas sp. FSL R10-0056 | reverse complement strand
GGGCTGGGTCAGTTGCTGCGCCATCCGCTGGCCGCGGCGGGCCAGGCCCTGGCCTTTGGCCTGATCCTGCTGTCGATGGCCCTGATCGCCCTGCTGCGCGGCGAATTGCTCGACACCTGGCAAAACCAGTTGCCCAAAGATGCACCCAACTACTTTGCGCTGAATATCCTGCCGGCCGACAAGGAGGCTTTCGGCGCCCACCTGATGACCCTTCAGGCCCGCGCTGCGCCGCTGTACCCGGTCATTCCGGGGCGTCTGATCAGCATCAATGGCGAACCGGTGCAGGACATCGTCAGCAAGGACTCCAGTGGCGACAAGGCCATCCAGCGCGACCTGAGCCTGACCTGGGCGGCTGACCTGCCTGCCGAAAACCAGCTGACGGCAGGTAGCTGGTGGGGCCCGAAGCCCGAAGGCGATGTGCCGGGCGTTTCAGTGGAAGCCAAAGTCGCCGAAAGCCTCAAGCTGAAGCTGGGCGACCTGATGACCTTCACCATTGCCGGTGTCAATCGCGAAGCACGGGTCACCAGTTTGCGCAGCATCAACTGGGACAACTTCCAGCCCAACTTTTTCATGATTTTCCAGCCTGGCACCTTGCAGGACTTGCCGGCCACCTACCTCACCAGCTTTTACCTGGCACCGGGACACGACAAGGAAATCATCGAACTGTCGCGCACCTTCCCGGCCGTGACCATCTTGCCTATCGATGCATTGCTGGAGCAACTGCGCAGCATCCTGGCGCAAGTGACCATTGCTGTGGAATACGTGCTGCTGTTTGTGTTGGCGGCGGGCATGGCGGTGCTGTTTTCCGGCTTGCAATCCACCCTGGATGAACGCATTCGCCAGGGCGCCCTGCTGCGCGCGCTGGGGGCCGAGCGACAACTGCTGGTGAAGGCCCGGCGCATCGAGTTCGGCTTGCTGGGCGCCACCAGCGGCCTGCTGGCGGCGCTGGGGGCCGAACTGGTCAGTCTGGTGCTTTACCGCTTTGCCTTTGACCTGCCGTGGCACCCACATCCGTGGTTGTTGCTGTTGCCGGTGCTGGGCGCGGTGATGGTGGGCGGTGCGGGCGTGTTTGGCACACGCAGGGCGCTGAATGCCAGCCCGTTGACGGTGTTGCGCGAGGGTTGATATGGCCAGACACTATAAATCCTGCCGCTGAGGAGCTCAGCGGGGCAGCGATCGTCGTTTTGGTATTCAACTCTTACGCCGCGTACATATCCGGCATTCGCGCTTAACTGAAATATTGGTTTCGCCCTTACGGCGAGTCCCTTTTTGAAGGACCTGTACGGACCGGACACATGGTTGACGGGTGTGCGGGGAC
>NZ_WIWL01000052.1:0-1442 GCF_009600105.1 Pseudomonas sp. FSL R10-0056 | reverse complement strand
GCCTTCGAGAAAGCGCGCCACCCGCGCCGGCCCATCCAGGCGTTCGCCGGGGTGGTCGAGGCGCTCAAGGTAGTCGAGCAGGGCGATGGCATCTTCCAGCCCCGGCGTGTCGTACAGCTCCAGCAACGGCTCGCCGTCGACCGACAGCCGTGCGCCTTCGACATGGCGCGTGGTGCTGGGACGATGGGACACTTCACCAAAACCGACATCTCGGGTCAGGGTCCGCAGCAACGAGGTTTTGCCGACATTGGTATGGCCCACCACGGCCAGCGTCAGTGGCTTAGTCATGGCCTGTCTCCAGCCAGTTCAGGGGGGCGCTGGCGGCGAACGGTAAACCCAGTTTCTCCAGCGCCGTGTGCCAGTCGCCCAGGCGATCAGCGTCCAGTGCCTGGCCGGGGGGGGCTTGCAGTAGCCATATGCGGGTTTCGCGGGCACTGCGGGCCAGTTCGCCGATCAGCGCCAGGCTGCCACGGTCCGGCGAGCGTCGCGGGTCGCAGGCAATGGCCAGGCGCGCCGGGGGGAAACGGGTCATTTGTTCGAGCAGTTTTTGCCTGGATTCGCGGCTGTCGAGAATGCCCGCATCCTTGACCGTAGCCGGCAACGTGGGTGGCCAAGGGTGTTGATCGTCCAGCTCGATGGCCACGATCAAGGCGCCATCGGTGTGCAGGTCGCTGTGCCCGGCCTGCACGTTATGCAACTGCTCGGGGGCTATGTCATTTACGCCCAGGCGCTCGCTGCTGGGCATCAGACGCTCGCGCAGCTGGCTGTAACCGGGCAGATTAAGGTCAAGTTGCAGTGCGTTGCGCCCGGCATTCCAGCGCCACAGGCAGAATGCCGCCAGTAGCAGACGCGGAATCACCCCGTAAATAAGGACCACGCCCACCAGCCAGACTGCCCATGCCTGACGCACCAGTTCATTGTCATAGAGGTTGGTGTCGTTGCTGATGCGGATCATCTCCACGGTGGGTACGCTCATGCCCAGCCAGTTGGGCAGGGCGCCAAGGGCGCGGGTGGCGGCGACAAACACATCGGCACCAAGAATCGTGGTTTCCCAGATAAACCCGTAACGGCGGGTGGCCATTAGCAGCAGCATCATCACCAACGCGCTGAGCATCGCCAGCAACCACAGGCCGTTGACCAGCGTGCCGAGTGCCCAGCGATTGAGCTTGCGCCGTTGCAGCAACAGCAATAAGGCGGGGGCCAGTTGTGCGGCCTTGGCGTCGCGGGCGAGTTTTTCGCTGAGCCACAGCCACAGGCGGCCGAGGCTGGCGCCGTGTTCACCGGCAAACAGCAGGCCCAGCGCCCAGCTCAACAGCAGGATCAGATTGAGGCCAAGCAGGCTGCCCAGCGCCCAGAACACATTGACCGGGGTTTGCCCGTCGCCCAGGGCAGCAAAGGCCAGACCGGCGCCGCTGAGCACCGCCAGTACGGCCAGTACCAGC
>NZ_WIWL01000051.1:0-1442 GCF_009600105.1 Pseudomonas sp. FSL R10-0056 | reverse complement strand
TGATCTGACCCCGAAATGTTGGACATCAACATTGGGGGGTGTCATGAAAAAGTACACAGAGCAGGCGAAATTATTGGTTGTTGAAGATTACTGTTCGGGGAGCGCTGGTCACAGAGAGGTCGCGCATCGTCACGGGGTCAATGCTTCTTCGCTTCGAAAGTGGATTGCGGCATATCAGGCTCTTGGTGCCGCAGGCCTCAAAAGTAAGAGAAAGAAGAACTACAGCCCTGAGTTCAAGCTGAATGTATTGCAGCGCATGCGAGAGGAAGAGCTGTCCTATCGCCAAGTCGCTGCCCTGTTTGATATCCGGAAATCCGACATCATTGGCGAATGGGAGCGCAGGTATGATGAAGGCGGTTTGGAGGCCTTGTCCCGGCAGCCAGGAAGCGGACTTCACAAAAAAATGACAAACCCCACCCCGTCCATTCAGCTTGAATCTCCGGACGACGAGGCTCGTACGCGTGATGATTTGCTGGCTGAGTTGAGCCAGTTACGGATGGAAATCGCTTATTTAAAAAAGCTCGATGCCTTGGTTCAAGCGAAGGAACGAGCAGCGCAGCGGAAAAAGCGCAAATCGTGATTGAACTGAGGCAGGAGCACCCTCTGGAAGGCCTTCTGAAATTGGCGGGCCTGGCCCGTAGCACTTTTTACTATCAACAAAAGGTGCAGCAATCCGTTGATAAATACGCGGTGCTGAAGACCAGAATTTGCTCAATTTTCGACGAGCACAAGGGCCGATATGGCTATCGCCGTATCACTGCTGCCGTTCGGCGAGCTGGCCATCTCGTGAATCACAAGACTGTTCAGCGCCTCATGGGCGAGCTTCAGTTGAAAAGCCGTGTGCGCATAAAGAAATACCGGGCCTACAGAGGCGAAGAGGGTCAGGTAGCGCCGAACCTGCTGAAACGGAAGTTCGATGCCAAACGACCGAACCAGAAATGGGTAACCGATGTGACGGAGTTTCGGGTCGGCGGGCAGAAACTCTACCTCTCACCGATACTTGACCTCTACAACGGTGAAATCATCGCCTTCAAGACCGCCAGACGCCCGCTGTTCGACATGGTCGGCGCGATGCTACGGCAAGCTTTTGAACGGCTGCGGCAGCGCGATAAGCCAATCTTGCATTCCGACCAGGGATGGCAGTACCGGATGCCTATCTACCGCCGCGTGCTGAACGAGCGTGCGGTAAAGCCAAGCATGTCCCGCAAAGGAAATTGCTATGACAATGCGGCTATGGAAAGCTTTTTTGGCACGTTGAAATCCGAGTTCTTTTACCTGAACAAATTCAACAGTCTCGATGAGCTTGAAGCAGGTATAGAGGACTACATACACTACTACAATCACTCGCGAATCAGACTGAAACTAAGCGGCCTGAGCCCTGTGGAATACAGGACTCAAGCACGGCGGGCATAGAAGGCGTCCAACTTTTCGGGGTCAGATCA
>NZ_WIWL01000050.1:0-1502 GCF_009600105.1 Pseudomonas sp. FSL R10-0056 | reverse complement strand
GGCGACTCATCCGCTGCTCCAAATCCACTGAAGGTTACGGATTTAACCTGCTCGATTCAAATGAGAACGCCCCCTAGTGAAGCGATCCCAACCCATCGTCTTCAAAGGATGAAGTGATGAACACTGACTCTCGAGCACCCAGTACGACTTTGCCAAAAACCGAGCAGGATTTAATTAACGACGTTACTCAAAAAATCACACAGCACAGTAATGAGCTACGTAAACGCTATCGCGTACTGGGTTTCCAGAATGCCATAGGCGCCAGCGTGATGGCTGTTTCTGTAACTGGCATGATAATAACGGGCACACTGTATATAAAAGGACTTATTCCCGGCTGGCTTTGTATTGTAATCAATGCGTTGTTGACGTCATTTATTCATGAACTTGAACACGACTTGATTCATCGCCTGTATTTCAGAAAACACCCCGTGGCGCACAACCTGATGATGCTCCTGTGCTGGATAGCCCGCCCCGGCATGCCCAGCCCCTGGTTACGGCGTGAACTGCACTTTCATCATCATAAAGAATCCGGCACCCACACCGATGTTGAAGCCTGGATTACCACCAGCGGCAGCAAGTGGGGGGCCAAGCGCTTTTTAAAACTCATCGACGGTTTTGTCTTTGGCATTGTCAATGCCCTGTTCGCACCGACCTGGCAAGAAAAAACCAGGTTGACCGTCAAGGTGCTTCGGTTGAATGCGCCCATGGGGCTTCTGTACTGGGGCTGCTGGTATATATTCCTGGGTTACCACCTCTACACATGGGTGAACTCGCTGATGGGCCTCACTGTTGAGCTCTCTGCTGCCGCATCACTGCTGATACAGGTGGTCAATGCTGCAGTGGTGATTATCGTCGCGCCCAATATCATCCGTCAGTTCTGCCTGTTTTTTATCAGCTCTAACATTCACTATTTCGGCGACGTCATGCCACGCAATCCCTTGCAGCAAACCCAGGTCATGAACCGGTGGTGGCTGTGGCCATTCCAGTTGTTTTGCTTCAACTTCGGGAGCACCCATTGCATTCATCACTTTGTGGTCAAGGACCCGTTCTACCTGCGCCAAATGACCGCGCCCTTCGCCCATAAAGTTTTAGCGGACGCCGGTGTCAGGTTTAATGACTTCGGCACCTATAAGCGCTCAAACCGTTACAGCTTTACGCAACCGGAAGCTTAAGCAATCAACCCGCTTCTATTTGTTTGATCTCGCCCTATAAATATCACCCTAGCCAGTGACCTTCAGAACTGGCTAAGCCTTTATCAACCGCACATCCTGTAGGAAATCAGGGGGCTGTGTTGACTTAATGTGGCGTTTAAGGAGGGGTTCGAAACCGTCCATACCCGTTTTTTCAAATCACGGCCCCCGGCTTATAACGACTGCAGAGGATCTGCTGACTAACGAGCGGCCCCATGGCAGCCCCATGGGGTTGTGAATCGCCCCTAGTTTCGTAGACACCTCCAAGCCTTAAAATGAGGCCCATTAGGAGGTGCCATGAGCAACCAGCGA
>NZ_WIWL01000049.1:0-1524 GCF_009600105.1 Pseudomonas sp. FSL R10-0056 | reverse complement strand
CTGCTCCGCACACCGACGGCGAACCGGACGACGGGCCCACCACGCGCCCGCCCGCCCCGGCCGCCAACCAGACCGCAGAAGAACAGCGCCAGGCCCTGGAACAATGGCTCAGACAGATCCCCGACAACCCTGCCGAATTGTTACGCCGCAAATTCTGGTACGAACAGCAGCTCCATCAGGACACGCCCAAATGAACCGCCTCTGTGTTTTGCTTCTTTTGCTGTGTTGCTGGACCTTGCCGGCAAACGCCCTGGGCCTGATCGCCAGTGTTGACCGCGACCAGCTCAACTCCGGTGAAACCGTCGAACTGACCCTGGAATCCGACGACGTCACCCAGTTCGGCAAACCCGACCTCACCCCGCTGGACGGGCTGTTCGAAGTGCGCGGCACTCGCCAGGTCAACCAGCTCAACAGCCTCAGCGACGACAACAAGGGCACCACTCGCTGGATCATCACCCTGCAACCCAGACAGACCGGCACGGTGATCATCCCGTCACTGCAAATCGGCGACTACCACAGCCAGCCGATCACCCTCACCGTGACCCAGAGCGTGGCCAGCGAAAGCGAACTGGAACCGGTGTTTATCGAAGCCAGCCTCGACCAGCCCAAGGTCTATGTGCAGGCACAGGCGCTGCTGACCCTGCGCATTTACCACTCCGTAGCTCTGTACGACGACAGCAGCCTGACCACCCTGCACCTGGACGACGCCATCGTCGAGCAACTGGGCGAGTCGCGCACCTATGAAAAGCTTATCAACGGCGTGCGCCATGGTGTGATCGAACGCCGCTACGGCATCTACCCGCAGCGCAGCGGCGAACTGATCATCCCGGCACAAACCTTCAGCGCCACCCAGGTCGACAGCCAGCAAGCCACGGCCCCTGCCCCGCTGGGGCCAACGCCCGGCAAGATGGTCCACGTAACCTCGGCTGAAATCCCCCTGAGCGTGTTGCCCAAGCCCGACGCCTGGCCAGCCACGGCTCCCTGGTTGCCTGCGCGCAGCCTGAGCATAAGCGAAACCTGGAACCCGGAACCTGACCATACACTCGTCGGTGACTCCCTGACCCGCACCCTCACGCTCAAGGCCGAAGGCCTGTCCAGCGCCCAGCTGCCGCCCCTGCCTGCCACCGATGTCAACGGCCTGCGGCGCTACCCTGACCTGCCGCAACTGAGCAACCAGATCACCGAAAACGGCCTGATCGGCAGCCGCGAAGAACGCGAAGCACTGGTCCCGACCCGGGTTGGCCAGATTGAACTGCCCGCAGTCGAAGTGGTGTGGTGGAACACCCACGAAGATCATCTGGAGCGCACTTACCTGCCCGCCCGCACCCTGATGGCGGCGGCCAACCCCAATCTGGCCGTGGACACGCCTGCCAGCGGCACACCCGCAGCCCTGAACGAAACCTCTTCGCTGTGGATCTGGCAACTGAGCACCCTGTTCCTGGCATTCACCACCCTGGCGAGCCTGGGCCTGTGGTGGCGTGCCCGCTGGCAACCGGCAATCCTGCGCGCCGCGCAAACCGGCCC
>NZ_WIWL01000048.1:0-1667 GCF_009600105.1 Pseudomonas sp. FSL R10-0056 | reverse complement strand
CACGGCCCTGATTGCCTACGCGGGCAGCGCCCATCTGGTGTTGCCCGCCACCGACGACCCGGCGCTGCTCGACAGTTTTATCCAGGCCCTGGGCACCGACCTGATTGCCCGGCCCGGCAAAAACGTGGCGGCGGTGATCGAACAGGCCAGGCGCCTGCTACAGGCCGAGAAAGCTCCGGGCACCCTGCTGCTGATCACCGATGGCGCCGACACCTCGCAACTGGACAGCCTCAAAGCCCTGTTGCAAGACAATGCCCTGCAAGTACTGGTACTGGCAGTGGGCAGCAGCAATGGCGGGATCATTCGTGATGCCCGCGGCCAACCGCGCACCGACAGTTCCGGTCGCCCGCAACTGGGCAGCTTCGACAGCGCCGCGCTCAAGCAACTGGCCGCGGCCACCGATGCACCGCTGGGCAGCCTGACCATAAACAACGATGATCTGGACTGGGTCGAAGGCCACGCCCAACAGCACTTCCAGGCCGCCAGCGACGAGCAGCGCGAGCTGCAATGGAAAGACGCCGGTTACTGGTTATGCGGGCCCCTGCTATTGCTTGCCTGGTTCTCGGTGCGCCGTGGCTGGAGCCTCAACTGGAACGCCGTCCTGCTGCTGGGCGCAGGGCTGGCCCTGCAACCGTCACCGGCGCAGGCCAACGCACTGACCGATGCCTTCTTCACCCGGGATCAGCAAGGGCGTTGGGCCTTTGAGCACCAGCACTACCCCGCAGCAGCCGAGTTATTTGTCGATCCTTACTGGAAAGGCATCGCAGCTTATAACGCCGCCGATTTCGATCTGGCACTGGCCAGCTTTGCCCGGTTGAACACCGCCCCGGCGTACTTTTACCTGGGCAATATTTACGTACGCCGCTACAAGTTCGATCAGGCGATTGCCGCCTATCGCCAGGCCTTGGCCCTGCAACCGCAGTTCCCCGAAGCCAGTGCCAACCTGGCATTGGCCATTGCCCTGGAAAAAGATACCGACAGCGCCGAGCAGAACACCCCCGAAGTCAAACCTGACGCGATCAAATTCGACAAACCGCCAGGCAAAGGCCAGAGCAAACCGCTGCAAACCCCGCAGGCGGCCAGCGACGAACAATGGCTGCAAAACCTGACCACCTCTCCGGCCAATTTCCTGCGGCAAAAATTCAGCCTGCAAGACCAAAAGGTGGCGCCATGAAGCCCTGCGCCCTGGTACTGCTGATGTTCGTCGGCCTGGCACAGGCCAACGAACCGCAACTGTTGGTGCAGGCCCGGCTGGTACCGGGTGATGCCGTGGTGGTGGGCGAGACCTTGCAGTTGCAGGTCGATGTGCTCACCGACAGCTGGTTCACCCGTGGTGCGTCATTACCCGAACTGAACCTGGACGGTACCGATGTGACACCGCCCAATGGTGAGGCCGGGCACCTGTCGCAGACGATTCAGGGCCAGACCTTCAGCGGCCTGCGCTACACCTATCGAATCACCCCGACGCAGGCGCAAGCGTTCTCGATCGCGCCACTGACAGTGCGCGCGACCCCGGCGCAGGCCAGCCATGAGCTGTCGGGGCAAACCCCGGTGCTGACCTTTCGTGCCAGTCTGCCCGAAGGGTTCAGCCCCGGCGAACCGGTACTGGTGGCCAGCGCGTTGCGCCTGAGCCAGACCCTTACCCCGCCAGGCGGCCCGTTCAAGGT
>NZ_WIWL01000047.1:0-773 GCF_009600105.1 Pseudomonas sp. FSL R10-0056 | reverse complement strand
CAATAGAACTTAACAGCAAGATTTTTGAATGGGTTTTCGCAGTGAAAGCAGATAGTTATATGGATGAGTTAGTTGCTCAAAGCGACATATCAGATATAACTGACAAGATTGATAATTTAAACATCAATCAAGAACAAAAGGCGATTTTAGATAGGCTCTTCGAGTCTGCCGAGCAGAAAGCAGGCAAAGCGCTCGAAAATAGAGTAAGATGGAAAATATAACTTAAAAAAATTCCCCTCCTGGTCAGTAAGTTTGGCGACCGAAGACACAGGAGGGGAGGAGGACATAAACAGTATGACACAACTACAACTTTTTACAAGCACATTACCAAAGAAGCCATATTATACCGATGACCTTTTCAGTGGTTTAAGTATAGCAAAAGCAGAGATAGCCAAGAAGGCTAAATATATACAGCATAACGGACCAACTCACCTTTACTGGATGGCGTTTGATATTGACCGTCCAGGTGCAAGCATTGATTGGTCTGACCGTGGGGCACCCGCTCCGAATCTGACAGTTAAAAATCAAGCCAACGGGCACGCTCACGCTCTGTATGCCCTATCCACAGCAGTCCGCACAGCACCGGACGGAAGGGTGGCACCTCTGCGGTATGCAGCAGCAGTCGAAAACGCTCTGTGTGGGCTTTTAGACGCTGACAGAGGCTATGCAGGGCTAATCGTCAAGAACCCGCTTCACAAGCACTGGCAAGTCCACGAGTGGAACGACAGAGCCTATGAATTGGGAGAACTGGCTGACTATCTCTTTTTTTTTTT
>NZ_WIWL01000046.1:0-907 GCF_009600105.1 Pseudomonas sp. FSL R10-0056 | reverse complement strand
TGAGATGTCTCGTGGGCTCGGGTGGCGTCTGTCTGGCTGTTCCCGTCGTCTTCGACGCCGGTTTATCAGAGCGGCTTGTGGCCGCTCTGGAGGCAGCTTTCAGCTGCCCAAAGCAGGCTGCGCTACCATGCGATTTTCGCCTGGGAGCAGCCCAATGCAGCGTCTAGCAAAACCCTCTGATTACGTTCTGCAGGACATCCTCGGCAGATCGCAGTACGTGCTGCCCTGGGAGGACAAGCTTTGTCCTGGGAATCCCACAGACGACCCTGATGCTGGTTCGATTGAGTACAACGAGCATGCCATTGAGAGGGCCCATAACGGCGGTATGGCCATCGCAACCGATCCGGTAGCCGACGCAGTGAATGCGGCACTAAAAACGCCTGGAGAGGCTTACAGGACCCTTTCGCGGGATCTGGCGGCCTCATACCTGGGTGATTATCAATTTCTTATGAGCGACCTAGAGCTCTGGGACGAAGAAACCAAAGCGATCCGCGTTCTCCTGGTCTTTTCCAACCAGGATCTACACAAGCTATCTGCGCGCCAGGTTATGGACCTTCGCGCTCGAGCTGCACAGGTCTGACGCGCTGCGCTTGTCTCCTCGATCAGTGCACGGGAACAAGTACCCGTGCCCCGATCGAGGCTCTTAATTGCCTATTTTTGATGATCCAAACACACCTGTATGCTTCTTCCCGAAGGTGTCTGTAAGGATTCTGCAAGATATTTTAAATACGTTTTAAAAACTCTCGCAAAAAATACATAAGAAGTCTGTTGGTTATTTTTTAGTGGCATATAGGATCGCCAAAAAAATCGCGCAAGCATCATTTTGGGGTGTCATATGTCCAAGGCAGTAAGCAGCATCGCATCGGAAGTAAATGAATTACTTCGTAAAAATGGAAATGAGTTCATG
>NZ_WIWL01000045.1:0-1715 GCF_009600105.1 Pseudomonas sp. FSL R10-0056 | reverse complement strand
TAGGCAATCAGGGCCGTGCGGGCACCGCTGCGGCGGGCAGTCAGGTCATGCAATTTGTGCTTGGCGGCTTCCAGCCGCGTGGGCTGCACATCGCTGGCATCCATTGACGGGGACAGGTCGAGGGCAATGATCAACGGCGCGCGGTTTTGCAGGAATGCCGGGCGGTCCTGTTCCCAGGTGGGGCCTGCGGCCGCAATGGCGCCGATGATCAGCAGGGCAGCGGTCAAATGTACCGGGCGCAGGCGGTGGCTGTCGGGCGGGGTGACCAGCAAGTGTGGCAGCAGGTGGGGAGCGATGATCGCCCGCAAACGCCGTTGCTGGTCATGGCTGCGGCGCCACATTAGCGGTAGCAGGGCACCCACAATCGCCAACAGCAGCCAGGCCGGGCGCAGAAAGTGGAAGTCACTCAGGTTGATCTCCATTTCAGGCCTCCCGCGGTGGTGAGCGCGGGTGGCGCCGTGAGGCCAGCAGTGCGAGCAGATGATACAGCGCTATCAGGCTGATGGCGGCCGCTACGGGCAACCAGAACAGGTCACGTTTGGGCTGGTGGCTGAAGGTTTGCACCCTGTGCGGGGTCAGCTGGTCGAGGGTGGCGTAGACCTGGTTCAGGCTGTCACGGTCTTCTGCGCGAAAGTACTGGCCGCCGGTGCTTTTGGCGATGCTCTGCAGGGCTGCAAGGTTGACCTTGGCTTCGCCGTCGGCATCCGGGTCGCCTATGCCGATGGTGTGGATCACTACCCCTTTGGCCGCCGCCATGGCCGTGGCACGGGGCACGGGGATGGCGCTGCTGGTGTCGTTGCCGTCGGTGAGCAGGATTAGTACTTTCTCCTGCTCGTGGGCCTGGTCGAGCAGTTTCAGGCTCAGGCCGATGGCGTCGCCGATAGCGGTGTCGGGCCCGGCCATGCCGATGCCGGTGTCGTCCAGCAGCAGCGACAGGCTGGCGTGGTCGAGGGTCAGTGGCGCTTGCGGATAGGCAGCGCTACCAAACAGGATCAGGCCGATGCGGTCGTCCTTGCGCCGGGCGATAAAGTCCTGCACCACGTGTTTGACCGCGCTCAGACGGTCGATCCTCTGCCCGCTGGCGTCGGTGAAATCGGTGGTTTGCATCGATTGAGAGATATCGATGGCAAGCATCAGGTCGCGCACCGGTTGCTGGCGCTCGATGGGTTTTTCGACCCATACCGGTCTGGCCACGGCCACTACCAGCAATGTCCACACCAGCAGGTTGAGCAGCAATTGCCAGATGTTCTGCTGCGCACCTGCGATCTGTGGTGCTTGATCGACAGCGCGGCTCATGGCGTTGAAAAATGGCACGCGTACCGCACTGCGGGCTTCACGGTAAGCGGGCAGCCAGCGGTAGCCGAACCACGGCAAGGGCAGCAACAGCAGCAACCAGGGATAATCAAACTGCCACATGGTGCAGCTCCACCCAGCGTGTACAGGTGTCGACCAACTGCTGGCGTTGTGCGGCGGGCAGGGCGAGCAATTGCTCATCCTGGGCGTAGGCCAGAAACGCCAGTTGCTGGCTGAAATCCTCGGGCACAGGCGGTGGGCCGTGGCGTTGTAAAAAGTCCTGCCAGGCCTCACCCTGCAGAGGCGCCGCTGCCTGCGGGACGGGCATGGACAGTGCCACCCGTTTAAGCAGCGTGGGCAGTTCGCGCAAGGTGCCCAGCGGATCGTTGGCCGCGCGCAGTTGTGCCAGCCGTTGCAAGGCC